>LJXT01000002.1 GCA_001314815.1 Algoriphagus marincola HL-49 | reverse complement strand
CTCTGATGCACGAAAGTGTGCTTGTATTGCTCAAAAGGCAGGAAAATCTCCCAATCTCCACGGTGATTGCGCTTCATGGGGTGAGATTCTCGATCCCACCAGTTGAAGTCACCCATCAGAAACAATTGCCTGGCAGCTGGAGCCCATTCCCGGTATACCCAACCTCTGCGCACGGGTTCCCAGTGGACGCCGTAGTATTGGTGGAAATTGGCAAACTCGAGTATGCTTCCCATGGCTTGCTCGATTTCATGTATTGCTTTGTAAAAGCGGTCAGTTCGCTCCTGAATCTTATCTGCAAAAGGCTCAAGCCAGGATTCGTCTTGGATTAATGCTAAGGTGTTTTTGCTCACAAAAAGTAGGGTTTTATTGATCTCAAATTAGGGAATTTTGAATGGAAAGGAAGCGAATTAAGTAAAAGTTGAAATCAAAATTTGGAATTATTTTTTGACTCTAAGAAAAGAGACAGGGTTGAGTTTTACTTTCGAATAGCCTTATCCTCCTTCCTAAGGGATGTGGGTGGTCGGTTACTGAGCTTTCCGATTATCCTGACCATTTTGAATCAATGTCGGAAAATCGAATAATCATAAAAATTAGGCCTTCAGGAATGTAAGGAATTTTGTACTTTTAATTTGTTATGGAGAATTCAACTATTCGAAAAGAGTTGCACCATTTGATCGATGGCGCAGATGAGGATTTGCTGAGACTCGTTTATTCCATTTTGTTGCCAAAGGATCAAGTTTCAGATTTTTCTAGAGAGCAATTAGATCAATTGGAAAAACGCTTCCAAAATCATCTAAAAAATCCTGAAGAAGGAAAAACATGGGATGAAGTAAAAGCAAAATTAAAAAAGTAAGGGGATGAAGTACCAGGTTCTAATTAAACCTGAGGCCCAAGGGGACCTGGAAAAAATATTTTTTTGGTATGAAGAAAAAGTTTTGGGTTTGGGAGATAAGTTTATTGAGGATTTTGAAAATAAATTAGGTCTAATTATACAAGCACCGTTTTCCTACCAAATACATTATAAAAACTTCAGGGTCGCTTTTTTGTCTATATTTCCAGTCTCAATCCATTTTGTCGTAGAAGGTTACCAACTCATAGTTTTGGGAGTTTTTCCTACAGCTGGGGATCCACAATCTTGGCTTTAACTTTTCTTGAGGCTTTAATGCTTCTCATACACCATCTCTGGCTCCAACACCTCCACATTGCCAGAATCATTGATGTAATCAAGCGTTACTTGCTTGGTCTCATTGATAAGCATCGGATCGTACTTTGCTGCTACGCGAATGTAATTTTCGGTGAAGCCATGCATTTTCCCTCCGTCAATATCCTCTTCGAAAAGCACTGTAAAGGTTTTCCCTAGATTTTCTTCGTAGAACTTCCTTCTTTTCTTTTCTGATAAAATTCGGAGCATTTTTGACCGCTCGTTTCGCTTTTTCATCGGAACCACGCCATCCATTTCTACTGCACGGGTATTTGCACGCTCGGAGTAAGTGAAAACATGGAGGTAGGAGATATCCAAATCGTTCAGGAAATTGTAGGTTTCAAGGAAAAGCTCATCAGTCTCGCCTGGAAATCCGACGATCACATCGACTCCAATACATGCATGAGGCATGAGCGTCTTGATTTTGCTGACGCGGTCTTCATAAAGTTCCCGTAAATAACGTCTCCCCATTTTCCGAAGAATGGTATTGGACCCGGATTGCAGTGGAATATGGAAGTGAGGCACAAAGCGCTCGGATCTGGAAACAAACTCAATGATCTCATTCGTCAGCAGGTTGGGCTCAATAGACGAGATTCGGAAACGGTCAATTCCATCGACTTGATCCAAGGCAAAAACCAAATCTGCAAAGCGTTCCTGTCGCTTGCCTTCCACGATTCCAAAATCCCCGATATTAACCCCAGTTAAAACCACTTCTTTTACATCTGTCGAGGCAATCTCTCGCGCAGACTCCAATACCGAGGCGATGGTATTGCTTCGGCTTTTGCCACGTGCGAGGGGAATGGTGCAAAACGCGCAACCATAATTGCAGCCATCTTGAACTTTCAAGAAAGTCCTGGTGCGATCATTGATCGAGTAGGCATTATTGAATGATTTAGCCTCAGTGATTTCGCTTGCAAGTACTTTTGCTTCCTGCTCCTTGGCAAAGTCGCCGAGCAATTCGTGAAGTCGGAATTTCTCAGCTGCTCCCAAGACAGCATCCACACCTTTAATCTCTGAGATTTCACGTGGCTTCAATTGGGCATAGCATCCGATGATAGCCACATAAGAATCAGGGGAAATCTTTTTGGCTTCCTTGACAATCTTTTTACACTTCTTGTCCGCGTTCTCTGTGACAGAGCAAGTGTTGATGATGAAAATGTCCGGATTCTCCTGGAAATCCACCTTTTGAAAGCCTCGATCTTCAAACTGACGGCTAATAGTGGAAGTCTCTGAGAAATTCAGCTTACATCCTAATGTATAAAAGGCTACCTTTTTCACAATTTTCCCCTTGATAATGAAGCTGCAAAGGTAAGTAATCTTACCTTCTTTTCAATTTTGGTAAAAAAGTCTCCAAAATTCATGTCTTTTCAAGATTTGGGTGTTTAAAAAGCTTATTTCCTTGAAAAAAGTATAAATTTTTCAAAATACTAGATGAAAAATAGGCCGAAAGCTTTTTCAAGTCAGTATTTTCCTATTTTTGTTGGTGTAAATTTAAACCACATACTTGTAGATATGGCAACATTAAGACAACAAGCATTGGCAATGGTTCAGTCCAGGCCAAGAGTGAAAGTTGAAGCTCCAGCTTTAAAAATCTCTGACTTTTTTGGTACAAACGTTTTTGGTTTGAACCAAATGAAGCAATCCCTTGCACCTTCTGTATATAAAAAGGTGATGGAGGCGATCGATAAAGGTTCCAAAATTGACTCCGCAACAGCCGAAGAGGTTGCATCAGCAGTCAAAACTTGGGCTCTTTCTAAAGGAGTCACACACTACACTCACTGGTTCCAGCCATTGACCGGATCTACCGCTGAAAAGCATGATTCGTTTTTTGATGCTCATGCCGGTCTTGAAAAATTTAAAGGTTCAGCGCTTGTTCAGCAAGAGCCGGATGCCTCTTCATTCCCAAATGGTGGTATTAGATCTACTTTCGAAGCACGTGGGTATACAGCATGGGACCCATCTTCTCCGATTTTTATCTTTGAGAAGACACTTTGTATTCCAACGATTTTCGTGTCTTACACAGGAGAAGCGCTAGATTACAAGACTCCTCTTCTTAAGTCACTCGAGGCGGTGAATGATGCAGCAGTTGCTATTTGCCAGTTATTTGATAGAAATGTGCGAAAAGTGTCTCCATCTTTGGGGGTAGAGCAGGAGTATTTTGTGATCGATAAGGCTCTTTTCTCAGCAAGACCTGACTTGGTAATGGCAGGCCGAACCGTATTTGGCCATAATCCTGCTAGAGGTCAGCAATTGGAAGATCATTATTTCGGTTCGATTCCTACCCGCGTGAAGGACTTCATGGTGGATTTTGAAATCGAAGCGCACAAATTGGGCATTCCGGTTTCTACCAGACACAATGAGGTAGCTCCAGGTCAATTTGAAGTAGCTCCAATATTCGAAGAAATCAACAAGGCCGTAGATCACAATCAATTGCTGATGGATCTAATGGATAAAGTAGCTGAGAAGCATGGCTTGAAAGTACTTTTCCATGAGAAGCCTTTCGCAGGAGTAAATGGATCTGGTAAGCACAATAACTGGTCTCTAATCACAGATACCGGTGTGAATCTTTTCCAGCCAAGCAACTCAGCAAGAGAGAATCTCCAGTTTTTGACTTTCTTGGTGGCTACAGTGAAAGCAGTTTACGATCACTCGGATTTGCTAAGAGCTAGCATTGCATCGGCAGGTAACGATTTCCGTTTGGGTGCCAATGAAGCTCCTCCGGCAATTATTTCTGTATTCTTGGGTGAGACCCTGACATCTGTATTGGATGAGCTGGAGAAAAACGGAAATATCAAGATCGAGAAGGGTGACAACATGTATATGAAGTTGGGTATTTCAAAGATTCCTGAAATCATCCTCGACAATACCGATAGAAACAGAACCTCTCCGTTTGCATTCACAGGAAATAAGTTTGAGTTCCGTGCGGTAGGTTCAAGTGCCAACTCAGCAGGTCCAATGGCTACCTTGAATGTGATTGTAGCTGAAGTACTTCGTCAGATGATGAAAGACATTGAGAAGGAGATCGCATCCGGAAAAGAGAAGAAGATCGCAATCGTCAATGTGCTTCGTAAATACATCAAGGATTCCAAGAAAATCCGATTCGAAGGTGATGGATATTCTGAAGAGTGGGAGAAAGAAGCTGCTAAGCGCGGACTTGCAAACTTGAAAAATACAGCTGATGCATTGGACGTCTACATGAAAAAAGAGACAAAAGAGCTCTACTCAAGACACAATGTGATGAATGAGTTGGAAATTTATGCACGCCATGAGATTATGCTTGAAGACTTCATTAAGAAGGTGCAGATCGAAAGTCGTGTTATGGGTGATTTGGCATTGAACCATGTTATTCCGACCTCTATTTTGTATCAAAACAAGCTCATCGAAAATGCCAATGGCTTGAAGGGGCTTGGTCTTGACAACTCCGCTGCTATCGAGACTATCAAGGATGTATCACGTCATATTGAAGCTGTGAAGTCAAATGTAAATGCCATGATTGATGCGCGCCGAAAACTCAACAAAGAGGAAGATATCGTCAAGCGGGCAAAGGGGTATCAAAAAGAGGTAAAAGAAGCCTACTTCGATAAAATCCGCTATGCAGTCGATAAGCTTGAATTATTGGTAGATGATGAAAGCTGGCCACTGGTGAAATATCGTGAGATGCTATTCATCAGATAATCGACTGAATTAGAATAAATCAACAGGTCATTTCTTCGGAAATGACCTTTTTTTATTTCAGAATAAACTTAAACTTTTATTTCAAATATTGATCGGATTCAAAAAAATATTCGGAAAACGCTCAAAATACTTAAAAAAAATTTTATTCCACTGTATTTTTTGTAGATAATTTTTAATGAAATTAGATTTTGAGTTTCAAAATCTTGATGAAGATGTTTTATTCAAATAAAAAATTGATGGTTTCAGATAAACTTTTAAAAAAAAATTGAAAAAGTTTTGCTATTATTCATAATAAAATAATAATATTGTTTTTGAAAATATTTCGGATTACCTAGATTTACTTAAGAATCGATAAGGTTTAAGCTAATTAATCAGTAGAAATGTTCGTGTTTATGACTTTGGATCAAATAAGATTTTAACAAAACTGTTTCGCTTATGAAGCATTCTTCGCAATTAACCCAGTTTCAAATCAAGTCCGGGCAGCCGGCAAATCAATTACAATTATTTCTAACCTCTTATTACCAGTTATGAGAAAAATTTTATCAATCTCGTATGGGCTGGCATTTATGCTTTTATTTAGCATACAGGCTTATTCCCAGACACGCATCCTGACAGGTACTGTTGTGGGTGAGGCGGATGATCTACCTATCCCCGGTGTGACGGTCCTTGACAAGACCAATCAGACCGGTACGACCACGGATGTGGACGGAAAGTATTCGATCAGTGTAAGTGATAATTCTGTTTTGGTGTTTTCCTTTATTGGATATGCTTCGCAGGAATTCACCGTAGGAAACCAGTCAATAATCAATGTAACCCTTGCTGAGGATATCTCTGAGCTGGGCGAATTTGTCGTTACATCCTTTGGTATGGAGCGAAATCAAAAGGCGCTCGGTTATTCCGTTACTCAGTTGGGAGGAGATAAGTTTACCGAATCACGAACTGTGAATGTGGGTAATGCCCTTACCGGTAAAGTGGCCGGTGTGAACGTAACACCTCCAGCGACCGGTGCGGCAGGATCTACTCGCGTGGTGATTCGAGGTGGGTCTTCATTGACGGGTAATGATCAGCCCTTGTATGTAGTCAATGGTGTTCCTATCGAGTCTGGAAACCTTGGTTCTGCTGGTATTTGGGGTGGTAATGACGGTGGTGATGGTCTTGCAGCCATCAATCCGGATGATATCGAAAATTTGACGGTCTTGAAAGGTAATACCGCAGCTGCACTCTATGGAGCACGTGCAGCAAATGGTGTAATTTTGATCACCACCAAGACGGGTAGTGCAAGACAGGGGATCGGTATCTCGTTCAACTCAAACTTTACCATGGAGTCTGTGGTAGATGAGACCAACTTTCAACGTATCTACGGTCCGGGTGAGAATGGAAGAAAGCCTCTTACTCAGGATGAGGCTATCAACAATGCCATCAATGGATGGGGTGCTCCTTATGATGGATCTCAAACCATTCAGTTTGACGGAGCGCAGCGGCCTTATTCTTACTTAGGTGAGGATTTCAATGATTTCTATCGAAACGGAATGACTTGGAACAACTCCATCGCCCTATCTGGCGGAAATGAGAATACGACCTACCGTTTTGCTTTCTCTAATTTGACAAACAATGATGTGGTGCCAAATGCCGGTTTTGACCGAAATGTGGCAAACATCAATGTGAACAGTAGGCAAGGAAAATTCACACTGGCAGTTACCGGTCAGTATTCCAAGCAAACTGCCACAAACAGACCGAGACTTTCTGACTCTCCTGGTAATGCCAACTTCTCCATGGTGGTAAAACCGGGTAATATTCCGCTGGACGTCATCAAGGGTGATCCAAATAAGCCTGGTGCCTTACCAGATGGAAATGAGCTTCGTTATCAGTCAAATGTCTTTCAGACCAATCCGTATTGGGCTGTTTATCAGTGGGGAAGAGAAGATATCACCGATCGTGTCATGGGTAATATGTCCCTTCGATATGATTTCACTGATTGGTTATACGCGCAAGGCCGCTTTGGAACTGACTTCCAGATTCGTGATGACTATGCTTTCGAAGCTTACGGTACAGCCTTCAAGCCACGTGGAAGCTACAATACTACCATGAGAACTATCCAAGAGACCAATGCTGACTTCTTGATTGGTTTTGATAAAACATTCGGAGATTTTAGTGTAGACGGATTTTTGGGATCAAACATCATGCGTAGAACAATCGAGAGTCAAAATGGTGGTGGCAACGATCTTGTAGTTCCATTTTTCCACTCCGTGACCAACGTTGCAGCTCCCACATTTGGATATGGATTCTCTGAATTGGGGATCAATTCCTACTTCGCTGCGGCCAACTTGGGTTATAAAAATCTGATTTTCTTGAACTTGACTGGTCGTCAAGATCAATTCTCTACACTTTCTCCAGCAAACAGCAAGCTGTTTTATCCTTCTGTCGGCTTATCAGCTGTGATCTCAGATATGATTGAGCTTCCAGAATTTGTGACTTTTGCGAAAATTCGTGGTAACTGGGGACAAGTAGGTGGAGGTGCTCCAAACCCTTATGCACTTAACTTGCAATATGGATTGGTAGGTGCAGGACACCTAGGAGCCAACCTTGGACAGATCAATAATGGTTCTATTCCAAACTCTGGTCTATCCCCTTATACTTCTACAGAATATGAAATTGGTGCAGATTTAAGATTCTTCGAAAACCGATTAGGTATTGATGTCGCTTACTACAGAAGAAGAACTACCGATGATATCTTGAATCAGGGTATTTCTGCCACATCCGGTTTTGGATCTACTACAGTAAACATCGGGGAATTGGAAAACAGAGGTATTGAACTATTGATCAATGCCACGCCTATCATTGCCGGAGATTTCCAGTGGAATGTTTCCTTCAACTTTGCTAACAACGTTGGCGAAGTACTCAGCTTGGGAACCAACGCTGCCGGTGATCCTGTTGAATTCATCAATTTGGATGAGGCAAGAACCAGAAGAGAGCGAATCCGACACATTGTGGGGCAGCCATTGGGTATGATCACGGGATTCAAGCATTTGGAGATTGATGGTCAAAAAGTTTATGACGATAATGGGTTCCCGGTAACTACTCCCGGATTTGAAACAATCGCAGAAGGTCGTCATCCTATCTCGGGTGGTATTACCAATACCTTCACTTGGAGAGGTTTCCGCTTGATGACCTTGATTGACTTCAGAAGTGGTGGTTCTGTGATGTCAGGTACCAACTACTTTGCTTATCAGTTTGGATTGCATCAAAATACCCTACAGGGAAGAGATGGCGATTTGACTGTGACTGGTGTGACTCCTGAAGGTACTCCTGGTACATGGACCATTCCTGCTGACCCAAGTGATCCCAATAACTACTTGATCGATCAGTATTGGCAGCGATATGCTCAGGTGACCGAAAATGTTGTTTATGATGCTTCATTCGGTAAACTTCGAGAGCTTTCATTCGGCTATACATTCCCACGTACCTTTGTGGAAAAGACTCCATTCCAGTCGCTTTCACTTTCATTCGTAGGAAGAAACTTGGCAATTCTTTGGTCTAATGTGCCAAACATCGATCCTGAAGCAGCATATACCGTTTCCGGAAATTCTCAGGGTCTGGAATACTTTGCTGTACCAGCTAACAGAAGCTTCGGTTTTAATCTTTCTGCAAACTTCTAAGTCGGCTCAACCCTAAACTATTTAAACAATGAGAATATCAAATAAAATAACAGGTCTGATGTTGGCTTCCATGCTCTTTGCTACTTCTTGTAGCGAGCAGGATCTTTTGGACTTGAATATAAATCAGAATGCGGTCGAAGATATCGACATGCAGTACCTGTTTTCCTTGGGTACACTTCGCATAGGCGGAGAGTATGAAAATACTCGTGCAAACATGCTCTATGCTGCTACGATGATACAGCATACTGCATCTACTGCAGGATACTTCAGTGGGGATAAGTATTTCTACAATGCACAATATTCTGGGGCTTACATGGAGCGTCATTTTACTGATGTGATTCGGCTTTTCTCAGAGGTAATCAGAAAGACAGCTGATGATCCCAATGAAGCCAATGTCAATGCTGCAGCGACTATCCTTCGGGTATTTGATCTGCACAGAATGACAGATATGTACGGAGATATCCCTTACTCTCAGGCTGGCTATGGTCTAGAGGCTGAGGAAAATTGGTTCCCCACTTATGAGCCTCAGCAAGAGGTGTATAACAAAATGATTGATGATCTAAGAGCAGCTCGCGATCGATTCTCCGCTTCTGCGAGACCTTTGGGAGCTCAGGATTTCATTTACTTTGGTGATACGGATAAGTGGAAAAAGTTTGCTAACGCTCTTCTTATGAGAATGGCAATGAGAATCAGCAACGTAGACCCTGCTAAAGCTCAGGAAGTATTCACTGAGGCCAATAACAGCGGTGCTTTCACCAGCAACGATGATATTGCCTATATCCATTATTCTCCAGGACCTCAGGGCGTCAACCGAAATGGTCTGAATGATGGATACTGGAACACTTACAAGTACTCTAGAGACTGTAAGATCTCTGATACTTTCATGAGCTGGATGGATGCCAATAATGATCCTCGTAAAATGATCATCACAGGAGGCATTGGAAATCCTGAGGATCCTTCTACTTGGATTACCGAACCGGAAGCACAGGTTGGGCTACCAAATGGTTATAATTCTACCAATTTGGTGGAGGCAGTTCCGCCGGGTACCTTGGATGGGTTTAGTGTAGTGCAACAAAACTTCTCAATGCTTAATCTGAAATACCTTGATTGGGAAGATCCTTACTATTTGATCTCCTATGCGGAAGTTGAGCTAATGAGAGCTGAAGCTGCCTTGAAAGGATGGATTGGCGGAAGTGCTGAATCTCACTTCAATGCAGGTGTTGCAGCTGCTATCAATGCTTGGACTTTGTTTGATCCTTCCTTTGCCGTTCCTGCGGGAGACATCGATGCATACATCGCAGGAAGAGGTTTCGGTTCGGCTTCCGATGAAGATAAAATGCGTCTGATCGGAGAAGAGTACTGGGCTGCTACCTACCTGAATGATATCGAATCATGGTCCAACTGGAGACGTACAGGGTATCCTGAATTGACTCCGACTCAGGATCCTAATGCTTGGGAAGGTAATTTCATTCCAAGAAGGTTAATCTACTGGGAGACCGAAATTGGCGCTAACCCTGATAATTACCAGGCTGCAGTATCAAGAATGGGCGGAGACCTATTCGCGACACGGATCTGGTGGGATGGCGGAAATTAATTTTCTGTTAATTTGATTTGTTTGCAGAGGTTTTGATTCATTTCAAAACCTCTGTCTTTTTTAACTTGCCTCAAAAAACTCAAACATGCGAATTCTTACCTTCATACTACTCCTTTTTGTTATATCCTGCAGCAATCCGAAAACGGAATCAGAAGCTGATATATCGGATAAAAACTATCATATCGTTGGCTATGTAGCCGGCTGGAAAACCGTCAAAGCCAAACGAATTGCCGCTGAAAGGCTCACTCACATCAATTACGCTTTTGCGGATGTGAGAGAAGGTTTGGTGCAAAATATGGAAGGAAAAAGTGAGCGAGACAGCTTGAATTTTTTGGAACTCCATAAGCTGAAAACCATAAATCCTGACTTGAAAATCTTGGTTTCTATCGGAGGGTGGACTCACTCCAAGGGTTTTTCCGAAGCCGTTTCCACTCCAGAAGGAATCGAGAAGTTGACGAAGTCTGGAATGGATTTTTTGGTAAAGTACAACTTGGATGGTCTGGACTATGATTGGGAATACCCAGGGCTTCCAGGTGACAATAATCCCTTTAAGCCCGAGGATAAAGAAAACTTTGTGGCTATGCTGAAGAGCTTTCGAGAAGCATTGGATTCCCTTGGCTCTGTAACAGGGAAAAAGTACCTAAGTACCATTGCTTCCGGTGGATTCCGTACTTATCTGGAAGTAAATGACCTAGCGGCTGCACAGGAATACCTAGACTTCATCAATATTATGGCTTATGACTTCTACACTGCTGGTGATAAAGTCACAGGTCACCATGCAAACTTATATGACAATGGAGCAAAGGGACGCTCTGCCAAAACTACCGTTGAGGAGCATATTGAATTTGGTGTCCCGGCTGAGAAATTGGTTCTTGGAGTCCCTTTTTATGGGAGAATGTGGAAAAATGTTCCACCTGATGAAAATGGGCTTTTTCAGTCGGGAGATTTTGAAATGGGCTTACCCTATCATCAGATTTTTGCCCTTTCGAAGTCTTCTCAATACCAACGGTATTGGGACGAAAAGGCTAGTGTTCCCTACCTGTATTCTGCAAAGGATTCGGCTTGGATTACTTATGAGGATCCGGAGTCTTTGGCCGAAAAAATGAAATTTATCAAAGAAAATAAGCTGGCAGGGGCGATGTTCTGGGAGATGAGCGAAGATAATACACGCACCTTGCTCAATGCTGTATATGAAGGATTAAACCCACAAGCCAATACACCCACAAATTAACCCACACGATGTTCATGAAAGCTTACTTCCTTTTTACCGCTTTTTTTATTTCCATAGTTTCTTTTGCCCAAAACTACGATGTAATTATCATCGGGGGAGGAGCAAGCGGAACGGCTGCCGGACTTGCTTCTGCTCGTAATGGGGCCAATACTTTGATCATTGAAGAAGGGCCCTGGCTGGGCGGAATGCTGACTGCTGCCGGTGTTTCCGCTATTGATGGAAATCATCGTCTTCCTTCAGGGATTTGGGGGGAGTTTCGGGCTAAATTGATCGAACATTATGGCTCCCAACAAGCATTGTCTACCGGATGGGTCAGCAATACGCTTTTTGAACCCAAAGTAGGGAATCAGATTTTCAAGCAAATGGTAGCTGAAACAGAAGGACTTTCAGTCCACTTCAACACCCAATGGAAAAGCGCCGATTATATCAACGGTCTTTGGAAAGTAAATGCTGAGAAAAAAGGCCAAAGTCTGGAGTTTTGGGCTCCGATCTTGATTGATGCTACCGAGTTGGGGGATGTTGCTGCAAGGCTCGGTGTCCCATACCGTCTTGGAATGGATGCCCGTGATGAGATCGGAGAGGCTTTTGCACCGGAGCAGGCCAATGACATCGTCCAGGACCTTACCTATGTGGTGACTTTGCAGGATTTTGGACAAGGTTCGGACAAAACAATTCCTAAGCCGGCTAATTATGACCCAGCCGAATTTGCCTGTGCCTGTGCCCATGCGGATCCAATCACGGATGAAGATCCTACGCTCGATTGTCAAAAGATGCTGGACTATGGCAAGCTTCCCAATGGAAAATATATGATTAACTGGCCCAACTGTGGAAATGATCACTACGTAAATCTGGTCGAATTATCTCCTGGGGAGCGGGAAAAAGAACTCGAAAAAGCCAAGCAGACCAGTTTACGCTTTATCTATTACATTCAGCAGGAACTAGGTTTCAAGCATTTGGGAATTGCGGTGGATGAATATCCTACTGAAGATGGTCTTCCCATGATTCCCTATCATCGTGAATCACGTCGATACCGAGGAATGGTGGATTTTACCCTACCTTTTGTCCGTACTCCTTATGATGCTCCTAGTCCCTTATACCGCACGGGAATTGCCGTGGGCGATTATACCATTGACCATCATCATAAAAAGAATCTGGATGCACCAGCCATTGATTTTATCAAAATCCGTGTGCCATCCTACAATGTTCCTCTTGGCGCCTTAGTACCAAAATCCCAATCAGCATTAATTCTTGCCGAGAAGAGTATTTCCGTTTCTAATATTGTCAATGGGGCATCCAGGCTTCAGCCGGTCGTTTTGGGAATTGGGCATGCCGCTGGAGTACTAGCATCCATAGCTGCCGAGCAGCAGAAAAGCCTGCAGGAAATCTCCATTCGGGAAGTTCAGCAGGCTCTTTTGGACCAAAATGCCTATATCATGCCCTTTTTGGATATGAATCCTGAGGATCCACATTTTCAGGCAATGCAACGAATCGGTGCTTCGGGTATTCTGAAAGGGGAGGGTGTTCCGTATTTGTGGGCAAACCAAACGTGGTTTTACCCTGATAGAAGGGTGACAGAATATGAGTTGATTCAGGGCTTGAGACCTTTTTCTGATTCCCTAGAGGCTTTTTGGGGGGCTAGTGGAACCTACCTGACTGGTGAACGCCTCCAGGTACTTTTAAACCTGGTATCTGAGATCTCCTTGAAGGATTTGGCTGATGCTTGGACCGATGCCGGATTGCCGGGAAGTTTCACCACTGAGAAGGAATTGAACCGAAGAGAAGTCTCCATCTTACTGGATAGGACGATTAATCCTTTTGAAAGAGAAGTCGATTGGAATGGGGACTTGAAATAATTTTTCTTTCCTTGTAGCGTAAATATCAAAGCATCCGTTCCTAAATAAACGGATGCTTTTTTTGATTTTGATGGTGTCAAGTAAAAGATCAACAGCCTTGAATATCAGAAGAGCAGAATTAAATCAAAAAGTGAAATAAGTAAAATCACGACGGAGATATACTTAGTGGTGTGGTGATTTCTCCAAATAGAATTACGCATTGAATTGGTCAGACCAAGAGTTGATTGACGGTTGCAAACGTCGCTCAGCAAAAAGTGAGGAATTATTTTTTAAGAAATACTATGGCTATGTCATGGGTATCAGTCTTTCCTATGCCAAAGATCGGGACTTAGCCCAAGAAATTGTCAATGATTCTTTTCTGAAGTTTTTTGGATCAATTGAATCCCTCACAGATCATCAGGCCGTCAAGCCCTGGCTTCGTCGAATTACCGTGAATACAGCGATTGATTGGTACAGGAAAAATAAAAAGTACAGTCAACAGCAGGAAATTAATGAGCAAAATGAGGTCTTTCATGAGGTCCATGCTATAAGTGATATGGCTTATGAAGACTTGGTAAAACTGCTCCATCAGCTTCCCGAAGACCACTATTTGGTGTTCAGTCTCTATGAGGTGGAAGGCTACAGTCATCGGGAAATCGGTCAAAAGATGGGGATTACAGAAAGCTCTTCTAGGGTTTATCTGGCTAGAGCGAAAGCTCGATTAAGAGAATTAGTAGAAATGCACCTGAAGGAATATGCAGGAAGATAAAATATCAAAAGAAATAGCCGATTCTCTTCGAAAGCATCAAGAGAATCATCCTCAAGCTTATGAGGCAGGAGCTTGGGAGGCTTTTGAAAAAAGTAGGAAATCGGGTGGTTTTCCATGGTTGCCTGTCGCTATAAGTGGAATCGCCGCATGCCTTCTGCTTGGCCTGGGTTATACCTGGATCTCTCAGGATTTTCAGTCAGATAGTATTAATCAAAATGAGGTGGTTACGAGCATAGAGTCTGAATCTCAGCTCCCAACTACTCCCTCTCAAGTTGACTCTATTGAAAAGGGGGAATTAGAAATCTTGCCTGATCCAGTAGCTCCGGAAAATTTGATTGCTGAATCTTCCAAAGTAAGCTCCATAGAGCCTGTTAAATCAGAAAATACAGAACAGTCTATTTCAAATTTTCAAAGCAAAGAGCTAGTCGAAGATTCTGGGGTTCCAAAAGAAAAAACGAGTGATATTCCATTCAAATCATTGTCTGAAGCGGAATTCAAACAAAAACTTCTGGCAGGAGACTGGTCGAATTCGAGTAACTCAGAAGCCGAAAACTCATACTATCGAAATAGAGATTTGGCTGATTCTTCTGAAATAAGCGATAAGATTGATGAGGCTTCATGGAATATGTCCTTAGCAGAGGAAGAGAAAAGGTCAAGAAATTCTAAAGCCATCGCTTGGGAAGTAGGGGTGGCTCCTGCATTTGGTGGAGGTACAGGTGATGGAGGTGGACAGGTTTCTAGCAGCAGTCTGGGCTTGGGAATGGCATTGGCCGTTCCTGTGACAGAGAAAATTAGACTGGGAACCGGTTTGGCCTTGAATACTCTTAGCCAGCAAAGTGAAGTGGTATTTTCACCAGCAAATGCCCTTGCAAGTTCTATCGCACCTTCTGAAGATAGAATTACCGTCAATCAGGCTCAAGTAGAGCTTCCGCTGTTTGTTCAATATCCAATCAATCCAAGTAATACTATTTCCATAAGAGCTGGGTTTTCTTCTATCTATGCCATCAATCAGCAAGCTGATTTGGAGTCTTCTTTCACAAGGCAGGTGGTTGTGGCAATTGATGCGGCGAATTCGAATATCAATGATGCTAGAATCATTCAGGAGTCAGTGATACAAAATACTTCCTTGGAACCCGCCAATCAGCGGTTTTATCCTTTTGCCACAGCAAACTTTGGATTGAATATTCAGCTGCTGGAAAGCAAAAATGTGAACTATGTTCTAATGCCATTTTATAATCTCCCTTTGACAGATTTCACAGGTTTTGGTGAAAATCCCGGTCTAATTGGCGCGTCTTTCAAAGTAAAATTTGGGAAGTAAAGGTTTTTGAACTTGTCTTGATAAATGGGAGATTAAAGTCTCTTGAATTTCATTTTTGATCGGTTTCCATCTTACTGGCATCCAATTTTCATTTCCTTTTTAAAATTGTGCGCCATCGCTGGGATGGTGTGGTATCTTTTTTACCCAGCATTTCGCTCGTCGTACTTCTTTGACCTAATTGGCGCAAGTCTCATGACTTGTGCCTAAAATAATGCAGTCTCTTGACTGCCTTTTTTGTTTTCGTCTTCGTCTTGCTGGGATCTAATTCCCGTTTCCTAACCAAAAATTAAGGCCCAGCGCTGGGGTGGTTTTGTATCTTTTGTACCCAGCATTTCGCTCCGCTCATACTGGGCTGTTATAGGTCGTGCCTTCAGCACTCAGATATTTCACCGAACGGAGTGTGGTTTATTTTGCAAAGCCTATTTCGCCAAAGGTGTATTTCATATTTTTTCTTCGCAGGAGAAAAATCTTCTCACTGTTTTAAGGTTGTTTATATCAAAAAAAACCGGAGCAATTGTGCCCCGGTCTTAATTCATTGTGATGGGATTTTTAGGCCCCGATATAGTTGGTAATAAGTTGAAGGTCCAGCTCCTTGGATGTTTCATTGGCATCTTCATTTCCTTTCAGAATTAGCGTGTAAACAAATCTTTCCTTGATTTCGACACCATCGATTTGAAGCAATGATTCTCCGTTTTCGACAGATTTTACATCAATGTCGTAAGTCCCTGACTCCAGCTCCGCAAAATCTGTGATATCCTGAAACTTTACATTTGGAGTGATCGGCGTAGTTAATCCCGAAAACTCGACATAGACCTCTCCGAGTTCTGAGGAAAGGTGTGCAAATCGAAGTTGCGCTAAATCTTCCACAGGATCTTCCCATACATCTTCGACTAGGGTAGATTCGAGCTGATCATCTTTGCTGCTTAGGAAAATCGAATAGACTTTTTCCACTTCAAGAGTGACATTTTGCTCCAAAAGGCTGCTGGTACTCGATGCACTGGTGTAGCGCATCAGACGCTCACCGATGAAAAAGGGGCTATAGGCGATGAATTCAGAAAACCCTAAAGGTTGCTGTGTTACCTGATTGTTATCGGCGAAAATATTGAGGTCAGGAGCCGTAGCCGATCCCTGATAGATGGAGACATAAGCTGCTGGTGTTGGGTCAGGAATGTCAATGTCATCCAAACAGGAAGTTGCAAGTAAAGCCAAGCCGCCGAAAGCGAAGGACTTCATGGTAATTGATTTGAACTTGGATACTGGGTTTTTAATCATAATTGTGCTAGTAATTGGTTTTACTCCTAGACGCAAAAAAGCCGTGATTCGCTTCAACCACGGCTTAATTTTTTATCATTTTTTGTCTTTATTCCTCAGGATAAGGGATGTAGACAAAGCTGGTAAAGGCTCCGTCCATCACAAAAAGACAGCAGAACTCATCAGGATCTTTGAATGCTTTCTTAAAGTCCTCTAGGGCATCCTCGGCTATCAGCTTGCGCTGCACAAATTCATCGACATAGGTGATGAAATAATTCCATTCCAGGTTTTTTTCTGCTTTTCCCAAAAACAACTTTCCGATGGGTTGCATTTCCTTGGAAATGGGAAAAATAGGAAAGTCTGAAAATCCCCTTGACTTGACCTGGTAGGCTGCCTCTTTGAGTACATCTGAGATTTTTATAAAATCACTGCTGATGGTACCCAAGTATTTTCCGTTGAGTTCGGGATCGTTAAAGTCAGAAATCATGGCTTTAAGGTTAATCGTACAACATTTTCTACATGATAGGTCTGAGGAAACATATCTACAGGCTGAATTCGTTCCACCTGGTATTTTTCAGCTAGCAAAGCCACATCTCTAGCCTGTGTGGCTGGGTTACAAGAGACATAAACGATCGTAGGGGCAGCAAGGCGAAGCAGCATTTTCACTACATCTTCGTGCATCCCTGCTCGAGGAGGATCAGTGATAATCACATCCGGAGCTGCATGCTGCGCAATGAATTCTTCATTGAGTACATCTTTCATGTCCCCCGCATAGAACTGTGTGTTTGGGATTTCATTGATTTCGGAATTCAATTTCGCGTCCTCGATCGCAGCCTCCACATACTCGACACCGATTACTTGCTTGGCTTGTTTGGCTACAAAATTGGCAATGGTACCTGTTCCCGTATAGAGGTCATAGACTACTTCATCCCCTTTTAGCTCTGCAAAATCCCTCGCAACTTTGTACAGTTCGTAGGCTTGTTCAGAATTAGTTTGGTAAAATGATTTGGGTCCAATTCTAAACTTGAGCCCTTCCATTTCTTCCTCGATGTAGGGTAAGCCTGCGAAGGTTACCAATTCTAAATCGTGGAAGGTTTCATTTCCCTTGGTATTGATGACAAAGAGGAGGGAAGTGATTTCCGGGAATTTTGACTTCATAAACTCCATCACAAGCTGAATATTCTCCGCATCGTCTTCACCAAACTGGACAATCACCATGGTTTGACCCGTAGAAGTAGTTCGGATGATGAGATTTCGAAGCAAGCCTACCTGATTTCGAATGTCGTAGAAGCTCAGTCGGTTTTGGAGGGCAAATTCTCGAAGGCTATTTCTCACCTCATTGGAAAGACCGCCCTGCAGGTAGCAATGATCAATGTCGATGATCTTATCAAACATCTTTGGGATATGAAAACCCAAGGCATTGCGCTCAAACTCCTCGCCGGATCGAATCTGCTCGATGGTCAGCCATTTTTTATTCGAGAAAGTAAAGTCTAGCTTATTTCTGTAGTATCGGGTATTTGCAGATCCCAAAATGGGTAAGACCTCAGGAATTGGAACCTTGGCAATCCGCTCGAATTGATCGACTACCTGCTGTCTTTTGTAGGTCTTCTGCAGATCATAGTTGATGTGCTGCCATTTGCAGCCGCCGCAGGTTCCGAAATGCGCACAAAATGGCTCCACTCTATCTTTGGAGTATTGGTGGAAATGTACGGCTTCCCCCTCCATAAAGGAGCTTTTTCCCTTGGTGATCCGTACGTCCACCATGTCTCCCGGAGCGACGTTCCCCACAAAAACCACCTTGCCTTCGTGATGTCC
This sequence comes from Algoriphagus marincola HL-49, assembly GCA_001314815.1. Lineage (GTDB taxonomy): Bacteria > Bacteroidota > Bacteroidia > Cytophagales > Cyclobacteriaceae > Algoriphagus > Algoriphagus marincola_A. Next base: position 56,722 of record LJXT01000002.1, on the reverse strand, counting down.
GATGCATTTCCCTTCGGAGGCAATGCGCTCAATGACCACTTCGGTGATGATCTTGTTTTTCATTTTTCTCGACATGGCCGCAAAATTAGGTAAAATGAGGGAGAAAGAGATTTTGTGAAAACTCTTTGATTGATCTCAAGAGCAAAAATGGCGCGAAAGTTAGATTTAAAAGTGAATTTTAGCCTTGTCGAAATTATCAACCGTTTGCATTAAATTTTTCTTTTATTTCTCTCTTAATGCTTCTTTTTGACAAAGAAAATTTGGTATGTTGAGCAGGTTTTTTTCCTATGAAAAGAATCAAGTCTTCTACAAACCCAAAATAAATCGGTTTTTAATGAGAAAACCTACTTTGTCTTTTTCGCAGATCATCAATATGAATGTCGGGTTTTTTGGCATTCAGTACAGTTTTGGTCTACAGCAGAGTGCAGTCAATCCCATATACGACATGTTGGGTGCTGCTCCTGACGAAATTCCCATTCTCAATTTGGCAGGCCCGATGACCGGGCTTTTGATTCAGCCCATTATAGGAGCGTTGAGTGACAATACCTGGAGTCCCCAATATGGAAGACGAAAGCCTTTTTTCTTTATTGGGGCTTTGTTTTGTAGCATCACCCTCTTTTTGTATCCCTTCAGTAGCTCGCTATGGATGGCGGCTGGTTTGCTGTGGGTGCTTGATGCTGCGAATAATACAGCCATGGAACCTTATCGTGCCTTGATTGCAGACAAGCTTCCGGATGAGCAGTATAGTACCGGGTTTTTGACGCAGAGTTTCTTTACCGGCCTGGGGATTACCTTGGCAAATGTTTCGCTTTTTGTATTTCAAAAATACATTCCCGGCACTTGGGGTTCTTTGCCATATTGGGTTTATGCGTCCTTTTTCCTTGGTACAGTATGTTCGATAGGGTCGGTGATGTGGAGTATATCCAAGACGCCCGAGATTCCGCCAAGTGAGGAAGAATTGAAAGCGCTGAGAAAGCGAACAGAAGGGATGCCCCACCCAGCCATACAGTTCTTTCTCTCGATATTGACCACTTTGTTTGCTTACCTGGTCTTTTTGCTATTGATTATTCCAGCTTTGTTTTCAAAAGGACTGCTACACCGGGTCTTGGAAAGGACTAAGTCGAACAATAAGACACGGATACTTTTTGCCCAAAATATCGAAATCATCGAGTCCATCATGGTCATGCCAAAAGTCATGTGGCAATTGGCCTTGGTCTATCTGTTTCAATGGTATGCACTCTTTTGCTATTGGCAAAATGCCGCCAAAAGCGTCGCCCAATCGGTTTGGAATACCAGTCCAAGCGGTGATGCCAAACTCTACGAAGAGGCTGTGGGCTGGACCGGTTTGGTCAACGGATGGTACAATGTGGTCACCTTTCTTTCGGCATTTTACCTAGCCCGAATGGCTACCAAGTTTGGTCCCAAAAAGGTGCATTTCATTTGCCTGATTATGGCTGGTGTAGGATTGATGGTTTTTCCACAGCTGAGTAATAAATATGCCCTTTTTATACCGATGGCTGGATTTGGGATAGCTTGGGCCAGCATGATGGGGGTGCCTTACCTCCTGGTGGTCAATGAAATCCCCAAGGAGCGCTATGGTGTGTATATGGGGATTATCAATATGATGATCGTGATTCCCATGATTTTGCAGACGCTGACTTTTGGCTTCATTTCCAAAACCTTCCTGGGAAATGACCCCGGATTGGCCATCGTTTTCGGAGGAGTATTACTGATTGTGGCTGCAGCTGCGGTCCTACTAATCAAGGAAAACAAGAATATCATAACAGATCAGCCCATCGGAGGCAGCGGACATTAAGAATGACTATTGAAGTGGGAAATAAGGATTACAAAATAATGGTAGGTGAGTTTGGGATCAGTAGCTCAGGAGAGCATGCTGAATTTTGGAAAAGGTTGGAATTGGGATATGAGAATCTCCGGCAGCTTTATTTTGCTATCTATGGACATCTTGAAGATGCAGAAGTCAAATTTCAAGACCTTCTTCGATCAATAATTTCGGCATATCTGAGTAGGTCAGCCGACCTCAAAAAGCAGGATTTGTCCAAAAAGTCTGACTGGTTTCTTTCCAATAACTTAGTAGGCATGAGCTTATATGTGGACCGTTTTGCAGGTTCTATTGCTCAAATGGAAAGCAAGCTGGCTTATCTGGACGAATTAGGAGTTAATTTCCTTCATTTGATGCCACTGTTCGAAAGTCCTCAAGGGGAAAGTGATGGTGGTTATGCAGTGTCTGATTTCCGTAAAGTCGATGATCGCTTTGGGACGCTTGAAGAACTTTCCTCTCTCCGCAGAAAAATGCATGAGGAGGGGATGTACTTGATGCTGGATATCGTACTCAATCACACTTCGCATCGACATGAATGGGCCGAAAAGGCAAAATCCGGTGAAAAGAAATATCAGGATTATTTTTATATGTATGATAATCGCTGGATACCGAATCAGTTTGAGGCGGCTATGCCCGAGATATTCCCTGAAAGTTCGCCCGGTAACTTCACCTGGTCCGAAGACTGTCAAAAATGGGTGATGACCGTTTTTCACAATTATCAATGGGACTTGAATTATCGAAATCCGGAAGTCCTGCGGGAGATGCTGGATAATATTCTTTTCTATGCCAATTTGGGAGTGGATCTGATTCGAATCGACGCTCCTGCATTTATCTGGAAAGAGACCGGTACAAGCTGTCAAAACCTACCACAGGCCCACACACTTCTCCAACTGATCAAACAAGCTGTACAGATTGCCAGCCCCGGTATGGCCATTTTGGGAGAGGCCATTGTTGCCCCTAATTTTATCATGGAGTATTTCGGAAAAGGTGATCGGGCAGGGAATGAGTGTGATTTTGCATACAATGCTACACAAATGGCCCTTCAATGGGATATGCTCGCCTCAGGTGACACTCGAGTCATGCTGGAAGCGCAGCCCATTTTACAGCAGAAGCCTCCGGGAACAAGTTGGATAGCTTATACCCGTTGCCATGATGATATAGGACTGGGCTATGATGATTGGATGATCTCAAAGGCAGGAAAGGATCCTTACATGCATCGAAGCTTTTTGAAAAATTACTTTTCCGGTTCTTTCCAGGGAAGTCCATCCCGCGGGGCTTTGTTTTCTAGTAATCCCAAGACTGGAGATGCCCGTATTTCCGGAACCTTGGCCTCTTTATGCGGTTTGGAAGCAGCATTGCATGCAAAAAATGCATATCAGGTCGAGCTTTCTATCCAAAAAATACTCTTGATGCAGGCTTTTTCCATTTTTCAAGGAGGGCTACCGATGCTGTATTACGGGGATGAATTAGGGTATTTGAATGATTATTCCTTTCAGCATGATCCAGCAAAAAGCTATGATAATCGATGGATGCATCGGCCTTTAATTGATTGGGAAAAAGCAAAGAAGCGTCATAAAGAAGAAACTGTGGAGGCGAGGGTCTTTTTAGGATTAAAGCGATTGATACAGATCAGGAAAAGTCTTCCTGCCATTTCGGATCACAATCCTATTCGATGGATAAATCCCCACAATATCCACGTAGCGGGGTTCCTTCGGGAAAAAGAGGATCAGCGAATTTTTATCGTCGGAAATTACACCGATAAAAGCTCTTTCTTGACTTGGTATGCATTTAAAGAGTTTGGCTTCACTCCCAAAAAGCTTTGGGACCATTACTCAAAAGAAGAACTAACCGTCGCTGGGGATGATCAATATTTAATCCTCGAGCCTTATGGATTTAGGATATTGGAAGTGCTTACCTGATACTATTTCTGAGTAGATTCCCGAATGATCAGGTCACTTTTGATTTCAGTGAATCGGTTTGCAGATTCTTCATTTGGATTTTGTGTAGCCTGAAGCAAGATTTCAGCGGCCATCTTACCCACCTCAAATCCGTGCTGTTCTACCGTACTAAGGGAAGGGTTGATGACTTCTGAAATTTTCCAATTACTAAAGCCCATTACGCCCACCTCATCCGGAACTTTTATTTTAGCTTGCTTCAAGTAGTTCATCGCTCCCAATGCAACCGAGTCTGTGATACAGAAAATAGCATCCGGAGGATTGTTGCTTTCCATAAGTTGCTTCGCAAAGTCAAAGCCCTCTTCTTCTGCGATATCCTTACAATGGGGAATCCAATTCGGGTCAAAATCCAATCCATGCTCCTTTAAGGCTTTATGATAGCCTGCAAGGCGGTCCTTAGAGTTTCGAACATTTGCCAGGCCATTTATATGGGCAATTTTCCGATATCCTTTCTCTATTAAATGGGCTACCGCCCGATAAGCACTTTCCAGGTCATCACTCGTGACCACAGGGCTTTTGAGCTTCTCGGAATACTTGTCAAACTGAACGACTGCTTTACCTTCATCCAAAAAATCCTGAATGTGATCCACTTCTTCAGTTTCATTGGAAATAGAGATCAAAATCCCGTCTACATTTCCCGCAAGCATATTATGACAGGCGTGGATTTCATTTTCGAGTTTTTCATCGGTTTGGCTGATAAGGACTCGGTATCCCTGCTTTTTGGCTGCATGAAGTGCTCCGCTGATAATGGATGAAAAGTAATAATGCACCACTTCAGGCACGATCATCCCAATCGTCATTGTCCTATTTTTCCGAAAATTGACGGCTATTGAATTTGGGATATAATGATGCTTTTCTGCATAATCCTTGACCAACTTGATGGTTTCTTCCGAAATTCCCTGATAGGAATTAAGCGCTCTTGAGGCTGTAGATACGGAGATACCAAGCTCTCGAGCAATGTCCTTCAGTGTAACACGTTTTTTCTCGGTCATAATTATTTGACTGATTTCAAAAGATGAATAATGTCTTAATCCTCCGAAATGACTCTACCTTCTTGATCTAGGATCAGATTCTTCACTTGATCAGAAGATTTTAAAGTGACTCGGATGCGAGGATTTCCCTCTTCTTCATAAAATCGTACTTGCTCCACGTTATATCCGGGATATTGTTTGAGAAGGTTTTCTTCCATCCATCCCGGAAGCTGATCCACGTAAGGGATGGTGTTGTCAAAACGGAATTCAGGATCAAGATTTTCCTTGTGCTCAATAAATTGATTGATCCCGTCTTCGTTCTTCACTAGGTCAAACTTGTCATACAGCTCGCCAATGGCTGTATAGGACTCAAATTCTAGTTTGTTGTCTTCGATGCTGACCACTTGAAAAAGCTGGGTGTTTTCGGCAGCACGATCTCTTACCGCTCCCCACTCATCCCATCCATCGGGTTTGATATTGTACATTTTGCCACCACTGACCGATACTACGTAGACTGTCCCCGTCGCATCTTGCATATTCAATCCATCCATCACGTTTTCCCCGGGGGCTACACGGCCCCGGCCGTAGCTGTGATCGTGTCCTTGAAGTGCAAGATCGACCTGATATTTATCAAAAATGGGTTTCCAAAGCTTCCTAAGGGCTTCATTATCCCTTCCTGCAGATGCAGAAAACAGTGGGTGGTGATAGGTGACGATCACCCATTTTTTGGTGTTGTTCGCCAAGACTTCCTCCAACCATTGAGCTTGGATTTCCTGGTCTCTGTTACTGTCCAAAAAGATGAACTTGGCATGGGGGTAGTCCATGTAATAGACCGTTTCTTCCAGTCCTTTAGGTCCGTTGAGGGGTAAATTGAACTGTGGTCTCCATTGGACGGATAGGCTTCGCTGTCTTTTTTCGCGGTCTGCTTGATTCAAATAATTGTACTCGTGATTTCCCGGTACAGCCATCGTAGGGACCATACTGTGTATAAATCCTCCTGCTGTAAACCATTCATGCCATTCCTGTTCCCGGTGGGCATAATTGATCAAGTCTCCTGCATGAATGATGAATTCTGCTTCAGGAGCTTTTTTAAAGCCTTCGCGAATCAATCTTGACCAGAGTTCAAGTACATAATTTTGGGCATCGCCTACATAGAGGAAGGAAAATCGATCCGAAGCTTTCTGGCTAGCTGTTCGAAATTGGAACCATTCAGACCAGCGTTCTCCGTCACCCACTCGGTAGGCATAGACTGTATTGGGTTCAAGGCCTGAAAAGCTAGCCTGATGATAATGAGCGACCGTTTCTGCTTGCGCAACGTTTCTGGAGTCCAAAATTTCCGTTTCAGCCTTCTGAGTAGTCGCATTTCTCCAAAACTTAGGAGCAGCAGTGGCCAAGGCTAGTTCTGCATAAGCCTCTTTAATTTCGGTATTGGTTCGCCAATTGATTCGTATTTCCTGACTTGGGTCTTCTCCAAATGATATAACGATCCGATCAGGATAGATGGAAGGTTGACTCCAATCAAAACCGAATTTGGGCTCTTTGTAAACTCGGATTTCCTGCGCCAACATCAGGTTGGAGGTAAAAAGAAAGAGGGCGAGAAGTATGGTGGATTTTTTCATTTCAATGCTTTTTGACAAAATACCACTTTTTAGTTTCTAAAGTTTGGTATTTGGTGCATTTGAATATTTAATAACAAACAAGTAACGGCTTCTTTATTTCGAGAATTCCTGAAGTCTTTCATTGATCCATGTTTGATAAAATGAATAGCAATCAAGGCTGAATTTGTTCAGCTCCTCTGGATTTGCCCAACTTTTGATTAAGTCACCGTCCTTTTTTAGCCAACTTTCTTGAATCTGGTTCAAATCCATTTTTAACCTTGGAAAAAGGAGCTTCCAGTTTCGCTCTACGATCGCATGTAGCTTCTTTGCCTGCCACCACAGGGAATCATCTTCGAGATAGGAAGGGTTTTTTAGAAAATTGGTTTCGGTACCAAAATAAAACGGGATGTATAAACTTTGGCAGGGGTGGGGGCTTGGGCAAAACCAAATGGTGTGCGGTTGATTGTTCCTAATTTCTGCCACCATACTCCCGGTGGTTTCCGAAGGGTTGGTCAGACCGGTCGCATGCATACAAACTGAAGCTGCACTGGCCTTTTTGGGATGAAAGTCTTCGCCTGTGGGATGGTGAGACTTTAAAATTTCCATCATTTGTTTGGGGCCAATTTGGCCTTTTTGACTGATGAGGGATTTCTCAGTAAATGACTTTCGATCTTTGGCTTTGGAGAAATAGGTGTACAGAAAATCTGAAAAGCGACTTTTAAAACCTTTTTTGGAATTGAAAATGGAGCTCAAATACTTGTCTTCCTCCGTGATTTTCCATTCTTCAAAGTCATCCTCCAAACTCAGACAATTGGAGATGCTTGCGTAGTCCTTTACCCTCTTCCAAGCCCAGGATTTGCCAGCTGTTTCCAATAACAAAGCATCCTTTTGATCGGCGATTAGGAAGCTGTTGTGATAGTAAAAGTTTTTGTTTCCATAGCCTCCACAGGCGTTTTGACCATGTCTTTCCAAAAGTTCTAGTATCAGGTCTTTGGCAGCCAAAGCAGTCTTAGATCGCTCTAGAGCAAGTCTCAGCAGGTCCATTCCGGTGAGTCCCTGCTTGGATTTATCAAACTTTACCTGGGTGAAAACCGCTTCATTCCCTATGGCTAGTCCCCATTCATTGACGCCCATTTCTGCACCCCACATCTGAAAAGGCTTCGAAAGCCAGGCTTCCCATGTGGTGCTAGTTTGAGGGATTTGTAGATAGGTGCAGTTTAAAGTCTTTGCGGAATGGGTTTTTCGAGGGATATGCAATAGCTGATGGGCTTCTAGGGGCTCACGGTCAGAGTTTTTTGCAAAAATTAAATTTCCTAACTCCGAAATGATGCCTTTTGCCAGTAGGGTGTCGCACATGATTCTAGTAGTTCAGTGACCAAATTCCAGCTCGTGCTGCTGCTGTCGGCTTTAGCGCCTGACCATTCAGTATGGCTAATGGCTGACCATCTGCGCCCATTTCCCAGAGTTTTCCCCTGAGAAATACATTCATACCGACCTTAGCCGAGGTTTTACCAATTTTTCCCGGAAGGGCATATTTATTCCAAGCCTCCCACTCGGTGATTTTTTGAATGTCGGTCAGCTCAGTGCCAGTAGGTGCTTCCATACCATTATAGCCTTGCCAAAGGTTTTTCATGGCGTTTTCCCCGGTGAGGTAGGAGGGTACAAGGATAACCTCAGTTTTTTCTTTTGCAGCTTTTGTATAAGGTTCAGGATACCAGCTATCTGCACAGATCATCAAAGCTGTTTTCCCCATGGGTAATTCGAAGACAGGTAATTGCTCCACAGGTTGGCTTTGGACAAAGGGAAGTTCGGTGTCTATTGGAAAGGCTTTTAAAATTGGTTTTCCGATGATTTTTCCATCCGGACCAAAGATGAAGGAAGCATTGTAAAGTGGTTCGCTGGAATCAATAATCAGCTCGCCATCGATCACTTGAGGTTTTGGTAAAACAATACTTCCTGCGGCAATAAAGCAGTTGAAATCCTTAGAAAGCTTGCTGAATGTGTCAAAATAGTCTTTGGCCATCTTCAGCGATTTCATTCGAAAAATGGCGGCCGTTATTTTATCTTCTTCTTTTGATCGAATGAGGTTGATGGAAAAATCCACGATGTTGGACAGAATCAATGTGGTCATTGCTTCTTCAACTGTCTCTTTTTTCGCCAAATTATGCTTCTCGCCCGATAGAACCAACCACGTACCCAAGTATTCTGGAAGCAGGACAATGGTACTGGATCGAATAAGGCCTGTCTTTCTCGATTCGTGCAGGTAGAGTTCCAACTTCCGATAGAAGGTTTCCTGATCTAGGTAGTCGCTCGTCTCCATGTAAGGCTGAATCCCTACAATGTTACTTTTTGAAGTGTCCGAGGGATTGATTTCTTCTACCAGATCCAAATACAATTCAGGCTCCTCTAGCGGATAGCTTCTACCTGAAAAGGACCAAATGAGCCAAATAAAGATGATTAATAAAACTGAAGATATCAGGATTCTCCTCATGAAGTTAATTGGGTTGATTTTTTTATGATTTTGGAGGCGGCTGCTTCTCCTGCCAATACGGCGCCTTCGATATATCCATGCCAGCGCGTAGCAGCTTCCGTACCTGCAAAATGCAATCGATCTTCTGATCTTCTATAAGCATCCTGAAAAAGGGACCAGCTACTTACAGGCATCAGGCCTGCATAGCAGCCTTTTGACCAAACTTCATCGCTCATCGTAAAATCAAGGTATTGGATGTCATTTTCCGCTTCTTCACCAAAATATTGCTTCAAAGACCGCATCATCCGGTTTTTTCGCTCTTCTTCAGAAAGAGTAAAATATTCATCAGCTCGGTTTCCGATTACAAATCCCATCAGAATCCCGAAACTTCCATCAGCCGGGGAGCAGTCAAAAACAGTCTGATGGGTCAATGGGTCATCACTCACCACCTGTCCGCTGTATTTTAATTTTCTCCAGAAAGGCTTCTCATAGATCATAAAACACTTCCCTACACGACCCATGGGATAGTTTTGAAGTAGTTTTTGCTTATCGATCGAAAGCCCCGGTTCGAATTGAATCTGGTTCAAAAGCGGAGGGGGAATAGCAAGAATAGCTTCTCGGGCTTCTATTGACCGATCACCAAAGTCCACAGAAATCGAATCTTTACCTTGAAGTATTCTTTTCACAGGTGATTCGAAAATGATATGATCATCAAAAGGCTTGGCCATTTCTTCAATGAGCCTTTGCATTCCACCTTCAATTCGATGCTGCTGGGCTCCATTCTTGATATTGATCAGGCTATCCAAAGAAGTACCTGAGCGAATGTAAAAGAGCGCATGTAGGAGAGATATTTCGGAGAGTTCGCAGGCGAAGATGGTCTCGCAACCAATCTTGATTACTTCATAGCAGGATTTGGTTTTTGAGTATTTCTTTAAAAAATCTTTCAAAGTGATTCCATCCCATTTGCCTGCTTTTGGGTGAGTCCAAGGAGAGCGGACGTCGACCTGTCTAGCCATTCGCTCCAAGCTTCGCATCAATATGTCCAAGTTGATCAGCGATAGGGGATCCATCTTGGGAATGATCCCTTGGTAAGTCCTGATTTTTCCTCGCAGGTTTAGGATATTCTTCCCCTCATCATAGGTCTCAAAGTAGGGGATGTTGAACTCTTGACAGAGCGCATACATTCGATCTTGAGTAGGTCCAATCCATTGTCCACCTAGATCGACATAGAGATTTTCGGATAAATGCTTGGTGAAAACCCGACCGCCGATTCGCTCTCTTGCTTCCAAAATCAAAAAAGGAATCTTGGCTTCATGAAGTTTTTTTGCTGCAGCTATTCCTGAGAAACCGCCGCCAATGATGACTACTTCCGTCTGCTGGATATTCATGCTGGAATATAGGCAGATTTTTGATTTTGTGCTTTCGGAAGGTCAGTTTGTGTAGCTGTCTGGTTTAAAAAAACGCCATAAGAAAAAAGTGAATGAGCCACCAATTTCATTAAGATTTTTACTTCAATAAAAGTGCATAAAATATTGAAATAAATGTAGATATATTATTTGTTTAAAAGTTTTACTTTATAATAGTTTTGAATATTGTATCTCCAAATTAAATTTGGTTTAGTAAAAATCTGGCTACTGGCTCACCAGAAAATCCCTGAACTCATCGGTATTGAAGTTACTCATTCCTTCTTGGTAAAAGACTACTTTTCCTTTGGGGTTTACGACCAAGGTGGTGGGGATAGATTGACTTTGTAAACTTCGATTCAGTCCATAGCTTGCATGCATTGCTGGGAAAGCCCAACTCTTACTTTCGATGAGATTCTTACTTTTTTCAAATTCATTGTCCAGGCCTATCATCAAAAACTCAATGTCTTTTTGATCTTCTATTGATTTATAGAGTTCTGAGATGTGTGGCATTTCGGCCCGGCATGGTCCACACCAAGAAGCCCAAAGATTGATAAAAAGCGTCTTGCCTCTATAATCGGAAAGCTGAATGGTATTCCCCTGAAAATCCTGGAAGCTTCCCGAGTAGTCGAAACTCTCATCAGTCCGATCTACCCGCTCCAGGTTTGGTTTGATGAGTCCAGTGGAAAGCAAAACAGATTGGATGCCCCCTTGCACCACTGGCAGCAGTCCGGTGAAATACAAAAAGGCAAAAAGGGCTATAATCCATCCCCAGGATTTTACTTCTTTAAGTATGGTTTCTTTTTTCATCAATTACTTATTCGTTTAGCCTTTTTGAAAGGCCGTCTTTATTGACTGATTGTCAAATATGGTTACAGGAAAAGTTTGAGTAAGCTACCGGCTTCCAGCCTTTAGCATAAGCGTAAGAAGAAATTTCAGGATTGCGCCAAACAACCCTTCGACCTTTCCCTCTTTTCAACCATTTCAACTCATTCACAAAATTACTTTCTTATCCTCAGCGCCTTAGTGACAATCGATACAATTCTCTCTTTTTGTCTCCAAAAGGACTCCTATCTTGCGGGAAATTTCTGCAGTTTCTAATTAAAAATATGAGTTATCAGTTCAAAATCGCCGAAGAATTAAATGTCAAAGCCACGCAAGTGCAAGCTACCATCGAACTCTTGGATGGAGGTGCGACCGTCCCTTTTATCTCCCGATACCGAAAGGAAGCCACGGGAAGCCTAGATGAAGTTCAGGTAGCGGCAGTTCGGGATCGCTTACAGCAATTACGAGATCTGGACAAGCGGAAAGAGGCAGTCCTAAAATCCATCGAGGAGCAGGGAAAACTTACCGATTCCCTCAAGAAGTCCATCGAGGAAGCGGAAACGATGGCTCGCTTGGAAGATATTTATTTGCCATACAAACCCAAACGACGTACCAAAGCGACTATTGCTAGGGAAAAGGGCTTGGAGCCTTTGGCGGAATTGATTTTCTCGCAAGAAAGCATAGCCCTTGAAGAGGTAGCCAAAAAATACGTCAATGAAGAAAAGGAGGTCAGCACGGTGGAAGATGCCTTGCAGGGTGCTCGTGATATCATTGCAGAGTGGATCAATGAGAATGCCTCACTCCGTGAAAAAATGCGGAATCTTTTCCTGAAAGAAGGTGTATTTCGCTCCCGCGTCATTCCCGGCAAAGAGCAAGAAGCTATCAAGTATAAGGACTATTTTGACTGGTCAGAAGCCATTGCCACGGCGCCATCGCATCGGGTATTAGCGATGAGGAGAGGAGAGAAAGAATTGTTTTTGATGCTGGATGCTACACCCGAAGAGTCAGATGCTTTGAGTTTGATGGAAAAGGAGGTCATCACTGATGCTGAAAATACTTCTGTGGAGCAGGTGAGACTTGCAGTCAAAGATGCCTACAAGCGCTTGCTGAAGCCAAGTATGGAAACAGAAATCCGCCTACTTACCAAAAGAAAAGCGGATGAGGAAGCGATCAAGGTTTTTGCAGAGAATGTGCGTCAGTTGTTGTTGGGAGCACCCTTGGGCGAAAAAACCGTCATGGCTATTGATCCGGGATTCCGAACAGGCTGTAAATTGGTTTGTCTCGGGCCGCAGGGACAATTACTCCACTATGAGGCTATTTTTCCGCATGAACCACAGCGAAGAACGGCTGAGGCAGGTCTTTCGGTGAGAGGGTTGGTTAAGAAATTCGATATTCAAGCGATCGCCATTGGAAACGGTACGGCAGGTAGAGAAACGGAGGAGTTTGTTCGCTCCCTCGGATTACCCAAATCTGTGATCATTACCCTTGTCAATGAAGCTGGCGCTTCCATTTATTCTGCCTCAGAAGTAGCTCGGGAAGAATTCCCCGACTTGGATCTGACCGTTCGTGGCGCTGTGTCCATTGGGAGAAGATTGATGGATCCCTTAGCAGAATTGGTCAAAATTGACCCGAAGTCAATCGGTGTGGGACAGTATCAGCATGATGTGGATCAGTCGGCCTTGAAGAATTCCCTAGACGACACGGTGGTCTCTGCTGTGAACGCCGTGGGGGTAGAGGTAAATACTGCCTCGAAGCAATTGCTAGCCTATGTATCGGGACTTGGACCTGTCTTAGCACAAAATATTGTCAACTTCCGGAATGAAAACGGTCCCTTCACGAGTCGTGCCCAACTCTTGAAAGTGCCTCGCTTGGGTGACAAGGCCTATGAACAAGCGGCTGGATTCCTACGAATTCGTCAGGCGGCTAATCCACTTGATCGCTCAGCAGTCCACCCTGAGCGCTACGAATTGGTAGAAAAAATGGCCAAAGACCTGGGAGTGGCGGTTCGGGAGTTGATGCTTTCAGAGGAACTCCGGCAGCGAATCAACTTGAAGAATTACCTGTCTGAGGCAGTGGGAATACCGACTCTGCAAGATATCCTGGAGGAGTTGGCGAAGCCAGGTCGAGATCCACGGGAGCAATTTGAGGTATTTGAATTTGAAAAAGGTGTCAATGCCATCTCGGATCTCAAAACCGGCATGAAGCTTCCGGGAGTGGTCACCAACATCACCGCCTTTGGTGCATTTGTAGATGTAGGGGTGCATCAGGATGGATTGGTGCACTTGAGTCATTTGGCAGATCGTTTTGTGAAAGATCCCAATGAGATCGTGACAGTCAACCAAAAGGTGCAGGTGACGGTGCTTGATGTGGATGTGGCAAGAAAGCGGATAGGTTTGAGTATGAAGGCTGATCCTTTTGCAGAAAGAGTTAAATCAGCCAAAAAGCCAGCTCCAAAAGCAAAACAAAAAGAAGAACCCCAAGGCAGTATGGCAGAGAAATTGGCCATGCTAAAGGGGAAGTTTAGGTGATTGTCTATCAGCAAACCAGCATTTGAAAAACAATTCACATTGAAAAAACTCAAAAGAACCGTGGGAGGAATCTTTCGGTTTTTTTGCTATAAAAACCGGTTTGACCGGTAAAATTGTAATTGTTTGCTCTAGAATAATTAGTTTTATAGCCATTGAAATCTGTCAGGATTTGAAAAGATTTCCAATGAATTGGATTTGAATAGGAAAACTTACAACCATTACCTATAACTGATAAATTTTAGTTCATATAAATATTTGTCGCTAAAAAATAAATATCCCTTTCAGAAGAACCGTTAGAAAAATGGCTCTGAAAATTGGCAAAAGGTGTGTATGTCGTAGCCAGCTTTGAGAATAAGGATGAGTTCAAAGTAGAGAATGTTCTTTGTTTTTAGAAATAGTCCATTGCTCCTGGATCTGGCAGATTAAATAACCTACTAAACCTGACGAAATGAAGATTGAAATTACAAAGAGGAGGAAAGTTTCTTTGCTTTTACCTTAAGAGATCGGGTGGCCGAATTAGATAATGGAATCAAATCCAATAATTATTTGGATTTGGTAGGTAAAGAATAAATTAAGCGGAATTCTTGAACGGACTTCTAGCTCTAAATCAGGCAAAGATTAATTTGGAAAATGAGTAATAAGAACGAAATCATACTATATCAAAGTGATAATCTGTCAGAGCATATCGAGGTTAGGCTGGATCAGGATACGGTATGGCTTACCTTGAATCAAATTGCTCAGCTTTTTGATAGAGACAAGTCTGTGATTTCAAGGCATTTGCGCAACATTTATAAAGAGGGAGAATTGAGCCGAGAAGCAACTGTTGCAAAAAATGCAACAGTTCAACTAGAGGCTGGTAGAGAGGTCTCTAGAGAAATCGATTATTACAACCTCGATGCGATTCTCTCTGTGGGGTATCGAGTCAATTCCAAACAGGGCACCCAATTTCGAGTTTGGGCCACCAATGTTTTACGTGATTATTTGCTAAGAGGAGTTGCCATAAGTCAACGAATGGATAGAATGGAGAACCATTTCGAAGAACTTTCCAAAGAAGTAAAAGAAATCCGTTTTCAACTTAAAACCCAAGACTTACCCCGACAAGGGATTTTTTTCAACGGACAAATATTTGATGCATACGTATTTTTATCAGGCTTGATCAAACGCGCTAGGAAAAGCATCCTACTCTTAGATAATTACGTGGATGAAAGTGTTTTAACCCTTTTGAGTAAGCGAGGTGAAGGAGTCAGCGCCACCATCTACACCAAAAGCATCAGCAAGCAGCTACGACTGGACAATCAAAAGCATAACAGTCAATATCCTGAAATTAAGGTTGTCGAATTTAGTGAAGCCCATGACCGCTTTTTGATTCTAGATGGAAAAGACTGCTATCACATCGGTGCTTCACTCAAGGATTTGGGAAAGAAATGGTTTGCTTTTTCGAAGATGGAGGGGATAGCAGGAATGATATTGACTAATCTTCCCTCAGCTGAAGATGATAAATGAGCGAAGAAAATAAGAACTTATTGAAAAAGCTGGCTCTTTTGGAAATTAGCTTTTTAAAGAGTAATATAATACTGAAGGTGGTCCTATTGTTGAGCTTAAGTTTTATCAATATTTCATAAATATGATTTTGATTACCATCTCTTAAAATCTAATATTCGACTGGGAAATGAATTGAAATAAAATTAGCCCAAGCTTTAAAAACTTGGGCTGTTTTGCTCTGGTTGGGGCTTTGTTTTATCAATTCCAATTTCCTCTTCTGCGACCACCGCCATCGTCCATCAGATCCTGATAGTCTTCCATATTCGTGCCTTTAGCAAAGCGACGGATATTGTAGCTGAAAGTCAGCATAAAGTAGCGCTGCAGTACGTTTGTCTGTACATCCTCGATAAAGGTATCCGTGATATTTCGACGAATATTGTTGTTTTGGCGGAAGAGGTCATAGACATTTAGACTGATTTCTCCGCGTTGGTTACCAAAAATCTTCTTACCCAAACTCATATTCACCAGGGTAAAATTCTGATCAAATCCTTCCGAAAGGCCTCTGTTTGCCTGATAGTTGATATCTGTTCGGAAGACAAAACCTTCCCAGAAAATCCAGTTGAAGTTGACTCTTGCCCGCTGATTGAAGAAGTTATTATTCAGGTTGGGGTTCAGGGAATTTTCTACCCGACTGAATGACATACGGGTCCAGATATTAAAGTCAATCTGATCGGAAATGTTACTACTCAATGAAAGCCCGGTGCTGAGTCGTCGGGAGAAGTTTGTTCCATTCTCTCCATTGACAAAGGTTGGACGGTTGGTGATACCTGCTCCGGCATTGATATTTAGATTAGACTTTAGGAAATCCACCGGCATTCCATAGTTTGCCCAAGAGCGAAGATCCCAATAGCCATTTAGATTGACAGGGCTGAATAGCTGCGAGCCGGGCTCAAGGACAATTCCAGGTTGGATTTCTGTAGCTTCCTCTGCGATAAAGGAACTGTTGGCAATGATATTATTGACAAAGGAGGTCTGGGCAAAGAGAAACCAACTTTGATCAGTTTCCGGATTATTGCTTCGGAATCGCATACGAAGTCGATTAGAGTAGGACTGGTCCAAATCTGGATTTCCTACATAGAGTTGAAGCGGGTTAGTATTATCGACTACTGGCTGAAGCTGTCGCAAGTTAGGTTCTTGTACCCGGGTGTCATAGTCAAGCTGTAGATTGGTATTATCCGTGATTTGATAATTGAATCTGACGGTTGGCTGCAAGCTCTCGAAGGTTCGCTGGAGTTCAAAAGCCTGAGGGAAACCTTGCGTGTTGTCCAATCGGGCATTTTGGTATTTAAGTTCCGTTTGGATTCGGATTTTTTCAGTTTTGTACTGATAGCCTAGCTCAGTTTCCTGAGTAAGGAATTTGCTTTCGAAAGTATTACTAAGTGCAGTATCCAATTCCAAAATAGGCTCATCAATAGCTTCATCAATTACATCGAAGATCAACTGGTCCGAGTCGTTCAGGCGGTTACCAATTTCGTATTCAAGCTCAAGTTGGCTTCGCTCACTGATGGCCTCGGTAAATGAAATTCCTGTCTCCCAAGAACTTCCACTACGGTCTCGATTAATCTGCTGATTGATGATTTCTGTTCTGGATTCAGGTACAAAATATTCATTTCTGGCGATTCGATTAGCGCGATCCTTGTTCCAGTTTTCACTCATTCTTCCCCGGAAAGTCAGCGTACGACCTGGCTTGTCAAATTTATGGCTGTAGAAAATCCGATTGAAAATGTCATAATCTTCATTTTCTGCATTTCTGGTATTTTCGACAGTGTTGATCGGATCTATGCCGTTGGAAGTTTCTCCGTTAAAACCGGAGTTTTCTGTTTCAAAACGTGCCGAGAAACGCGGAATGAATACGATTCGGTTTTTTTCATCAATGTCATATTCAAAGCGCATATCAAACTGATGTCGGTTGTTTATGCGTGTTTCGGTACTGACTTCATCGTACAGCTGATCGCTTTCGCCGGAGGTGATAAATTCCCGAAAACGCGTAGAACGCTCGAAGTTTTCCCGGCTACTGAAAACATAGCTACCGGATACCTTGATTTTTTCACCCCATTTATCAGAGTAGTTCAGTCCGAGAATGTGCGTTTGTATGATGCCGTTTTGTGGGCGGGCATTATTCTGGGCGTTGGGATCGGATGAAAAATCGGTGACATTGATATTATTGGAAAGACCCGTAAAAGTGATTCTTCGGTCATCGTCAAAGTCATTGATACTAGCTCCTACCAAATACCGATCATCAGTTCCGTATCCAGCGCTGGTTCGGCCAAATTGCCCTTTTCGTCGATTGGGCTTGGTGATAATATTGATGGTTTTCAATCGCTCTCCATCGTCAAATCCACTTAATCGCGCTTTTTCACTCAACTGATCGTAGATTTCAATACTTTGAATAACCTCTGCAGGTAAGTTTTGTAGGGCGGTGCGAACGTCCGTCCCAAAGAATGGCTCCCCATCCACAAGGATTTGTGCGATTGCCTCACCTTGAGCTTGCAGCGAACCGTCCTCAGAAGTTACTCCGGGAAGCTTTTCGATCAAAGTCTGCGCACTGGCATCCCGCATGGTCTTAAATGCATCTGCATTGAACATTGTCGTATCAGACTTGTTTTGGCTGGTGGATCTTCTGGCCTGAATGGTCACCTCGTCCAAATCTGTAGCTTGCTCCCGAATGGATATGGTACCCAAATCCAAATTGCCTAGCATCTGAATCGTCCGGAAATAATCCTCGTATCCTAAATAATTGATTATTAGCAGGTAATCGCCTTCTTTGATCGATTCGATTTCGAAATTTCCATCCAGGTCAGAAATGATTCCGTCCACTTGAGAAGAGTCAGTCACATTGAGTAATAATACGGTGGCATTGGGGATGGTTTCCTGATTTTTGCCATCACGGATTTTTCCTTTCAGCGTGTAATTCTGCGCCATGCCAAATGAGGAAATGGCTAAAAATAAAATTGTTAATAATTTGGTTTTCATGTAGTTGGTCAGTAATCAATAAATACAAAGGTAACTTCGAATTTTGAAGAGGGTTTGAATTATTGGCTGAGCGGTCAAAACCTTGAATGAATTGTCACCGACCGTGTAAAATATTTGCGACAAAAAATGTCAAAGAAATATGTTAATTTTTCACACAAGTGAATGTTTATAAAAATGACATTTGTATCTTGCTGATGTAAAACGCATTGATCATGGAACAAGTCGATAAAATCAACATCAGCACCAAGTCCCTTTCTTCAGGGAATGTGCAAGTAAAGTTTTTTGTGGAAGGTAGCCCCAAGCAGGAATATGGCTATCTGCTAGTCAATGAACCCAAGCCCGTTGGGGAGATTATTGCTGAGATTCAGAATAGGTTGGCCCGTCGAAGAGCCGCAGCGCAACGTATAGACCCGCTTTTTCCAATTGCGCCTCAGACCGATGATTTAGACTTTTATTTGTTTTCAGCATGAGTTGCTTAGCTGGAAATATTCGGTTTCTGCGCAAGCAGAAAGAGCTTACGCAGCAGGATATGGCCGATCGGCTTAATATTCAGCGTACCATGATATCGGCCTACGAGGATGGAAGATCCGAGCCAAAACTTGCAACCCTTTTACAAATTGCTGAAATATTGGAGTCAGGAGTCGAGGAGCTTTTGGAGCATGATATCGAAAAGGAGGGAAGAAAGGCTCTGCAGAAGCGAAAGATCAATATTCTCACCATTGCCGCCGATGAATCCGACCGGGAGAATATCACTCTTGTTCCTCAAAAGGCCTCTGCCGGTTACCTCAATGGATTTGCGGATCCGGAGTTTATGGAGCGGCTGCCTCAGTTTCATTTGCCCAATCTGCCAAGGCAGGCTACCTATCGTGCCTTCGAGCTTGCAGGTGATTCCATGCTGCCTTTGATATCGGGTACAATTATCATCGGTGCTTATGTGGATCAGCTTTCGCAAATAAAAAGCGGACGAACTTATGTATTGGTGACTGCCTCAGAGGGAGTCGTATATAAGCGAGTTTTCAATTATTTGGCAGAGAACGGAAAGCTTTTCCTAGTATCGGACAATGAGCATTACAAACCCTACGAGATTCGGGGAGAGGACGTGTTGGAGGTTTGGGAGGCCAAAGCTTTTATCAGTACTGATTTTCCCAATCCGGGAGATAAAAAGAAATCGCTCAGCCTCGCAGATCTAGGTGATATCCTGAAGGATATTCAGGAAGACTTGAGAAAGTTAAGAGATTAATTCTTACTCAAAGTGAGTGGTAGAATTATCTGGGTACTTGGGAAGTATGCTTCCCCGGACCATCCATTTCCATTCGGGAATAAACTTACTTCCCCAGAAATCCCAGTCAGACTATTGTAGTAATCGGCATAATAATCTCCATCTTCAATTAGTCCTGAACCAGAACCTACCTGCACATCCAAGAGGTTGTATTCAGCAAACTCAATCATTTCTCCTCGCTGGGAAAATACCCAAATAGCTTCACTACCATCCTGAGCTCTTAAAATCCAACGGCCTGATAAGCTAGCAGTAGAACTTGAAGGTTCTTGTGGTGGGGTATTATCATAGATTGGTTGATCTACTACTTCCTCTGAAGAATTAATATAATCGATCGTGTCGTCATATTCTTTCATGTCCATTATAAGACCTATCACAGAAATCAGAACAAACCCTCCCAAAAGCCATAGGTAGTTTCGCTCAATCCAAGATTTTTTTCGGAAAACAGGTTTTGGTTTTGGAGGCGGTGAGGGAAAAGGTCTGGGTTCAGGTGTTGGTTTGGGGGCTTTTCCCACAATTTTCTCCAAAACCTCTGTCAGTTGCTCGCAATCGTACTTCCACCGACTGCTACTGATCTCATGGGCATGTCGACGTGTCAAGGGCTTCAAGTCTTCAGGAAGCTGATCCGCAGAAGGCATGACAGCGCCATTGACCAAGACTGGAATTACGCGAATGTCCCGCTTTAGAGCTGCAGCTATTTCTAATCGGATAAAGTCATCTTCCTTAAAAAGTCGAGGGTTTCCCTCCGAATCTTTAATATTGACCCAATGGGGGCCAATCATGGCAATCAGAACTTTGCAGGAGTTTAATGCACGATCGATGGCTTCTACAAAATCAAGCCCAGCTTCAATCGCCTCTACATCCAAAAAAACTGAGTTTTCACCAAAAACTTCCTGCAAATGATCCACCAGGCGTCCTGCTTCTCCTGAAGCATCCTGTCGGCGGTAGCTGACAAAAATCTTATTGTTTGACATAGTGCTTCATTATTCTTACTTAAATGTAAGAAAATCAAAGCTTTAAATGCAATAGCAAAAATGATAAATCAGTTGGAGGTCAATTTGCGCATGTGCTCCTCGATTTGCGCAACGGCATCAAATTCCGGATCGATATTTAGAACTCCCTTTCCGAGTTCGTGCCAAAGCCCATCTCCGCAATCAAGATAAATTCCTCTTTTTGTGCCTGGCTTTTCCTTGGCAATATCGTAGTCATAGTCAGGTGTGAAGATCAATTTCATCAGTTGAAATGCATATTCCCAATTGAGTTGGCTGGTTTTCCCATTTAACTCAAGCAGGACATTCCGATCGGAAAAATGTAGGGTCACGGATCCTCTGTCGGTTTTTTCTTTTTCTACTACCTGGAAGTTGATTTGAAGAGGAAGTTCTTTTTTAGCAGTTTCGTAAATGGCCTGAATCAAGTCCTGTGCGAGCAGCTGCCAAGCTTCTTGATTGGTAGGACTTTTGGCCGGACTAGTTTTGGTATGCTCCTTAGTTGCTACTGTGATTTCCCCTTCTCCATGTACCTGGGAGGCGTAGCGGGTTTCTTGAAGCAGTTCTTCAATCGACTTTACCCAAACTGGATTGAGGCTGCCATCATATTGATAATCATCTGAAGGCGTAAATCCTTCATCCAAAATTTCTTCCTCCGAAAGTTCTTCTCGGTCGGTATAATGCAAATCAAGCTTGGCACGAAGTGTCCCATCCGACCAATTCAATTCTAAGCGAAAAACGTGACTGAATGGGGGAGGTACAATTCCAGAATGATATTCTAGGATGATTCCTGAAATGGCTTGATTTTTCTTACTCATGGAAAAGTTTTTTGCAAAAGTAGGCTTTTTTAAATAATCGATAGGAAATCCGAAGTCAACGCCAATCTTTAGCGCAAATCAATCACCTCAGTATGACTTTTTCCCTCTTTGATTTCAAAAAGACATTTTTCGAAGGTAGGGGCTGAGAAAAGGATTTTGGGGTTATTGGAAAAGCCAAATCGGTCGGTCGGGTAGCCGAAAGGATTTTTGGACATTTTGCCATCTCCATTTTCATCGTGATAAGCAGTGATTGCATATTTTCCCGCGGGTAGGTTTGAAATATTGATAACGGCCCGTTTATTCTCCAAATTGGTACTGAGAGCTTTAAACGCTTTTGTGTAGTCACCCGGAAATCCTTCCGAACCATTGAAAATTAAAACCCGAACCAAACCATTATCTGATTTCCCGTTGTTGATAATGAGCTCTAATTGGGTGTTTTGATGGGAGTTCATCGCCAAAATGGTACTTAAAAAAAGGCTAACAATCAGGTTGAGCATTCGCAAGGGTTTTCATCCGGTCGATTTTCCCACTTCCTGTCTCCGAGAATTTATCCAAGATGATGATTTCTTTGGGCTGAGAAAAACGATCCAAGTATTTCGAAAGCTCTTCTCGCAAATTCCCTGCCTTTTCTGAGTCTTTCGCCTTAGACTCAATCAATAAGACCAGTTTCTGTCCTAAATGCTCATCGGGAGTCCCACCGAAAATGAAGCGGGAATCAGGAAAAAACTTTTGAATGCTCATTTCAACTTTTCGCTCTAATAATTCAGGGTGAAGTTTGATTCCTCCTGAGTTAATGACGAAATCTAACCGTCCCAGCCACTGAAAACTCCCATCTGATTGGAAATGGACGAGATCATTTGTTTGGATAGTTTCGGGGCCGCTCATTGGGCTTTCGACCCAAAGGGCACCACGCTCATCCGCTCCCATTTTTACCCCAGGAAGTGCTTGGTAACTGAGTGTCTGGTCCGTGATTTTTGCCAAAGCGATGTGAGAGACGGTTTCAGTCATCCCAAAGCTTTGCCAGGCATTATCCAATTCCGCAGCTATTTTCTCCTGCAAGGAAAGCGAAAGGGGAGCACCTCCGATCAAAAGCGTTTTGAGTTTTTTCAACTTCCTTTTTCCTGAATCATTCTCAAGCGTTTTTTCCACTTGAAGAGGGACCATGGCCACAAAGTCAGGTTGATAGGCTTCAGGAAGGCTTGAAAGAGGCTCTGAACTCGGCATTACCAATCGAATCTCACATTCCCAAACCATGGCACGCAGAAGCATCATTTTTCCGGCGATATATCCAGGATGGAGACAGCAGAGAAGTTTGAGTTCGGAGTTTGATCCAAAAAATTTTCCCGTTGCCTCTGCACTTTCTTTCAGCCGATCTCGGGTCAAAGTAATTTCTTTGGGAGCACCGGTGGACCCTGAGGTTTTCTGCGAAAAAACAGTTTTTCCAGACACCCAATCCCCACAAAACGCGAGCGCAGAATCCAGAATTTCATTTTCTCCCTTGGTTTGCAAGTCCTCGATTTTCTGAAAAACCTGATTTTCAAATAAAAGCCTAAACATAGATTTCAAATCTAAGAACTACCAATGACTTTCTGTTCAACATATTTTCACGAAGGTGGTTATCTTGCAGAAAAATCGAATTTCAGACAAAATACAAAACATGGAGTGGATTACTACCAAAGAATACGAAGATATCACCTACAAAAAGTGTCAGGGTGTAGCTCGAATTGCATTTAATAGGCCGGATGTTCGGAATGCTTTCAGACCCAAGACGACCGCTGAATTATACGATGCGTTCTATGATGCACAAGAAGATACTTCCATCGGTGTGGTGCTACTCAGTGGCGAAGGGCCTTCTGCAAAAGACGGAAAATGGGCCTTTTGCTCCGGGGGAGATCAGCGTGCCCGCGGTCATCAGGGATATGTCGGGGATGATGGGTACCATCGTTTGAATATCCTGGAAGTACAGCGACTGATTCGCTTTATGCCCAAAGTGGTGATTGCAGTCGTGCCAGGGTGGGCTGTTGGCGGTGGACACAGTCTTCATGTGGTCTGTGATATGACCTTGGCCAGTAAGGAGCATGCGATTTTCAAGCAGACTGATGCAGACGTGACCAGTTTTGATGGAGGATACGGATCGGCCTACTTAGCAAAAATGGTGGGGCAGAAGAAAGCCCGTGAAATTTTCTTTTTAGGCAGAAACTACTCAGCGCAGGAAGCTTATGAAATGGGAATGGTCAATGCAGTAGTTCCCCATGATGAATTGGAGGATACGGCTTTCCAGTGGGCTCAGGAAATTTTAGCCAAATCACCGACCTCCATCAAGATGCTGAAGTTTGCCATGAATTTGACGGATGACGGGATGGTTGGTCAGCAGGTTTTTGCCGGAGAAGCTACACGCCTCGCGTATATGACTGAGGAAGCGCAAGAAGGAAGGAATGCTTTTCTGGAAAAGCGTAAACCTGATTTCAGCAAAATCAAGTGGATTCCTTAAGGAATTCGAAAAGTTTTAAACTGATTTAGAAATTTAAAAATAATCTAGGGTATCCTCTTCTAGGCAATAAGGAGTCGAAGGCTAATTCAAAAGGAAAACCTTCGACTTCTTTTCAATTAAGCCGTGCCGGTCTGAGCGGAGTCGAGAACTTTTCAAAATTGAAGCGCTTGAATTGAACCTTAATTTTTATTGAACTCTACCTACTTCCCGTTGCCCGGTCCCTTGGCTTTTGGTCAGTGCATCTCCCATGTCTTTTCGAGCTTCGTCGGCCATTTTATTGAGTTTATGGACGATTTCGGGATGCTTCGATGCTACATCTGCTTGCTCAAATGGATCGCTCGATAGATCGTAGAGCTCCATTTTTTCTAAATTGATGTGCTCATATTTGACCGGAATCCCATCATTCCTAAGTTCGGCGTCCTTTGGGAGCGTTCGATATCGATGTGGAAAAACGAGTTTCCAGTTTTCATAAAAAACTGCATGTAATTCATTTCGATTGTAATAAGCAAAGTAAGGTCTTGCTTTTGCTTTTCCCTCCGTTAAAAGTGGCCAAATACTCTCCCCGTCAATGACCTTTTCCGGAAGGGGACTTTCAGTAATTGCCGCAATAGTAGGAAGTACATCGATGGTCATGGCAGGATCTTCTATCGTTTTATCCTCAGGAATTTTACCTGTCCACTTAAAAATAGCCGGAACGCGAATGCCCCCATCCCATGACGTACCCTTTCCTTCTCTCAAACCAGCCGTGAGCCCTGCATGTCCCCCATAAGAAAGCCATGGACCATTGTCAGAGGTGAAAATAATCAACGTATTCTCTTCCAGTCCGAGATCCTTGATTTTTTGGTGAACCTGACCCACTGACCAGTCAATTTCCATGATCACATCGCCGTAAAGGCCTTGCTCGGATTGTCCTGCAAATTTTTCGCTTACATAAAGTGGAACATGAGGCATGCTATGTGCTAAGTATAAGAAAAAGGGCCGATCAGAATTCTGATCAATGAATTCCAGTGCTTTTTCAGTATAAAGTGTGGTCAATTGGGATTGCTCATCCAGCGTATCGATGACCTCTTCATTTTGAAGCAAAGGCAAGGGAGGGTAGTAATCCTTGACTTCCGGGTGATGCGGCCACATGTCATTGGAATAGGGAAGTCCATAATAGCTGTCAAATCCCTGCCGAGTAGGTAAAAACTCTGGCAGGTGTCCCAAATGCCACTTTCCTACCATTCCAGTCGCATAGCCTTGGGCTTTAAGGATTTCTGCAATGGTTTCTTCAGCTGGATGAAGTCCTTGTTTAGCAGTATGGTCATATGCTCCATAGATTCCTAGTCTATTGGCATATGCACCAGTAAGGAGGGCTGCCCGAGAAGCCGAACATACTGCATGAGGCACGTAGAAACGGTTCATTTGTGTGCCTTCCTTTGCGAGTTGATTCAAATGGGGGGTGGTCCACTGGGTAGCTCCATAGCTTTCTAGATCACCGTAGCCTAGATCATCTGCAAAAATGAGGATGATATTGGGCTTTTTTCGGCTGGGATTTTCGGATTCTTCAGTGTTTTTCTGACAGGCCGAAAACAAGGAAAGTATACTAAGGGCGAGTACGATTTTCTTCATAATTATTGATTTTGCCTGGTCAGTAGTTCTTTTTCTGCGATAGCTTGCCAGATCATTTTTCCGATTTTTTCTCCTTGGCGAACTCCCTCTTCAATAGCGTCTCTGAAGTGAATACCCCCGTAAAGCCTGGAAATGGCAGCCTCTTCTGAAGCTTGTAAAAATGAATCAAATGCACGCTCAGGAAGACCAAAATAAGTTTCCGAGTCATCGATGTAGGAGAAATTATCTCCAAAGTAACCCGTCAAAACAATGGCAGCTGCCCTTGAAATCACCGAATGACCTGAAGTGTACTCAGGAAAAGGTGGCGTCTGAAGCAGTGGTCGCCAGCGTTGGTCAATGGTTTTGTTGATGATGGTTTCAGGGCGAATCCGATCGGTTTCGTATTTGGTTTTCCAGCAAGAAATAAATGCATCGTGTAGCGTCATCCCGACAAGGGCATGGATATAAGCAGTTTCTGCCAAATTCAATTCTGCTTTTTCAGCAGCAATTCCGGTAATCCCCATCCAGTGTCCACCTGGTGAAATTTTCTTTACCCCAATAGCCATATGACCCGAAAACTCTACCATAAATGGATTGCAATCCCAGAAATTGGCAATTAGTTTTTGCTCTTCATCCAAGGACTTAGTAGTCTCGTAGACCTCTATCATTTGCTGATGAAATGAACTTTCCGGTTCCAGGCTGAAAGGTGCCATCGGGCTGGGATCATAATCATCGAGGGAGACTAGGAAAAAGGGTTGAATGGTACGCCATTCAGGTTCTATCGCCTCGATGTAGGCTGGAGGAGTAGGATACCAGCGACCTTCTGCCTCTGTGGGACTGTAGCGGGTCAAGGCTGGTAATTCGCGGTAGCCATCCGTACTCGCTAATTTCATGACTTGACTCACGACTTTTTCTGCTTCCTGAATGTGCAAATCAACTTTAGACTTTTTGATGAGTTTTGATTTGATGGCTTGATCTATCCAGTTTTGCTGCTTTTCTTTTAAAAGATAGCCGGAAGGCATTACATTTTCCCCAACACGAAGCATGGCATAGATTGCAGCAAATTCGGGAGAGCTCAACTCTTGATTGGAATCAAGTTCTGGAAAGTCAAGAATGGAAGCTTGGGTAAAGTCCTTTTCTCTAAAGTCAGCTCCATGCTGCTTCATGACCAAATAGCTGGCAAGACAGGAATAGGCATAGATTCTAGCTGCGACAGGTGGGCTGGCAACATCTGTCACCATGACCTCTGTAATGTGAAAAAGTTGAGATTTATAGATACTACTCCAAGGCTCTTGTTTTTCAGCAGCAAAGGAAGCCGTGCCCACAACGAGCGCACAAAGAAGTAGTAGCGACTTACTATTCATATTCATAAAGTTCTAAGGCTTGCCCATGAATCCCAACCAGCATGTACTTTTTCTCTTTCCATTCTAAAGGAAGAAAGGATTTGATATCACCTTTGATGGAAAGTCCGGATTGGGAAGGATAGCTAGCTTTAAAGTTTCCATTTCCACCCCCATTCAAAACCAAACCCAGCCCGGCATCCAAATTTCCAATGCGGATTCGGCTTTGTCTTTGATTCCCTCCCAAAAGAATGTCCATATTTCCATCGCCGTCAAAATCTCCTGTCTGAATAGCGTAAATCGGGAAAGATTGAGCCATTCTAGGTAGTTCGTGAGGAATAAAGCCATTTGGCGTATTTTCCAGATAGTAAGATTTTAAAGTATTCGCGGTCAGAGTAAGGGCATTTTCCAACTTGTCTTGATCAAAAAGGTCTTCCATTTTGGCCTCTGCATAGGATTCATAGGTGGTGAACTTACTCCGCATCTCCACCATCTGACTGAGCAGTTCATCTCGGCTAGGGAAGGGGTATGCTTCCTCTCCGATGTAGCATTCCAGGATCGGATCGATAGAGCCATTTTGGTCAAAATCGGCTGCGATCAAACGGATCAATTTTTGATCTGAAACCTCAAATTGGGAATTTTCGCCAAAATTACCCGCAATCAGATCCAAGTCTCCGTCACCATCCATATCCGCCTGAGCAAGCGATGACCACCAGCCGAGCAGGGGAGAAGCTAGGAATTTTTCGCTTTGGTTTTTGAAAGATTGGCCGGATTGATTGACCAAAAACATCAAATCGGTAAACTCACCCGCAAGAATCAAATCCGGAAGTCCGTCTTGATTTAGGTCTTGAGCTACGGCACTAGTGATCATTCCTAGCTTTCCGTTTTCAGGCAAATAGGATTCTGATTGATCGGTGAAATTGCCATTGCCATCATTAATCAAGATTTTGCTTTCTGGACTCAAAGGGTATCTGCCGGGTATGATTTTCCCTCCCACAAAAAGGTCCAAATGGCCATCTCCATTCACATCAAGAGAGACAGCTGTTCCGGTACTGGTTAAGTAGTTCGGAAAGTTGCTTTGTATTTCCAGTTTGCCTTTTCCATCATTTAGATAAAGGCGGTCTTGCAGGCTTTCGTCAGATCGGATATAATCATGGTATCCACCGCTTCCCAGAAAGAGATCCGTCCATCCATCGCCATTGAAATCTTCAAAAAGTGCCACCGCATCCGTATAGTAGGAAGGAGACTGAAAGCCGGTATAGCTTTTCCAAGTTTCGCCATCCCAGCTGAAAATTTGAGCAGATTGTCCCTTGGTGCCGCCAACAAAGACCTCAAGCTTACCATCTTTATCTAAATCGGCTTTGGCCAAAGTCGGAGCAATGGCACTCGGCATAGTGAGCATCAGAGGCTGCCTTTTAAAGTCATTGAATCCACTCTTCGCTGAGATAAAATCGGGAGAGGCTTCGGATTTAATGAAGGTGGGTTTTCCAGTTGTTTTGGACTCCTTACTTTCTTCTGCGTCGGAATACTCTATTTCCAAGACCTGATTGCCGCGCTGATCGGTCATTATCTGTTTTTTACCATCCGGCCAAGTGATTTCGATCCGGTTGATTTGCTCCGCGTTTCCCAATCCAAAATGCATGCGGTAGGTAGAAGAAGATTGGAAACCCCGAACGACTTGATGCTCTTGGACTTGGGTTTCGTTTCCGATAGTAAGTTTGACCTGGGTGCCAATGCCGAAATTATTTCCCTTCGGTCCCTTTAGCTTGAACTGTATATGATTCCCCGCTTTGTTTTGGTTTTCAAATATTCCTGCGACCTCATTTAAGTTGTTAATGATCAGGTCCAAGTCACCGTCATTATCCAAATCGGCAAATGCTGATCCACTCGAAAACCCTTCCTCCTCAAAACCCCA
Organism: Algoriphagus marincola HL-49; assembly: GCA_001314815.1. Classification (GTDB taxonomy): domain Bacteria; phylum Bacteroidota; class Bacteroidia; order Cytophagales; family Cyclobacteriaceae; genus Algoriphagus; species Algoriphagus marincola_A. Next base: position 28,198 of record LJXT01000002.1, on the reverse strand, counting down.
TTCCAAGGAGCGGTCTATGAATTTCAGGTCTCCTTGATTTTCAAAGAAGTAATTATGAATCGGTGTAGAACTCATACTGGTAACTAGATGAAGGGTGTCGGCTTGCTGATTTGCGACGGCCTGCTTGAAATAATAGTCGCCTTTGTATTTCAGGAAGTCCCGATTAGTGTAATCCCGGTAGTAACCATTGCTGACGAAAAGGTCTTTCTGACCGGAATTAGTAGCATCAAAAAACAGTGCTGCCCAAGACCAATCTGTATTGGAAATACCTGCGAGTTGGCCCATTTCAGAAAATTTTCCATCACCCAAATTCACCTGAAGCATGTTTCGCATATTTTGGTGAAAGAAGCCCTTTCGGATCATCAGGGCATATTGCTCGTAATTTTCTGGGCCGTAAAGCAGTTTTTGGCGTTTATTGTCCTTTGGGAGCATATCCAAGGTGAAGATATCGAGAAGTCCATCATTATTGATGTCAGCGATGTCTGCACCCATCGAAAAATGCGAAATGTGCTGGAAATAGTCCGTCATAGCATCCCGGAAGGTCCCATCTTTTTGATTGATATAGAGGTAGTCAGGCTCAATGTAGTCATTGGTAACCAGAATATCCGGCCAGCCATCGTCATTGATATCAGAAGCAACTACTCCCAGCCCAAAACCAAGGGGTGATCCTTTGATACCGGCACTTTCGCTGATGTCTGTAAATACATTTCCGTCATTTCGATAAAGTTTATCTCCGGAGTAGGGGTGACGGATATTTTTTACCTCATCAAACTCCAATTCGTTGATGACTTGTATGTGATGATTGAGTAAGTAAAGGTCTAGATCTCCATCCCGATCAAAGTCAAAAAATAAAGCCTGGGTGCTATTGGAAGGGTCAGCTATTCCATATTCTTCGGCCTGATTCTCAAAAGTGAAATCACCCTGATTGATCCATAATTCATTCTTCCTGCTTTCAGGTGATCCCTTACCCGAATAGCAAACATAAATGTCCAGGAGACCATCACCATTCACATCCGCCATGCTCACCCCTGTGGCCCAATTGGGGTTTTTGGTAATGCCAGCCTCTTTGGTTCGATCTTCAAACTTCCAGTTTCCCAGATTTTTGTAAAGGGTATTTGGAACCATGTTGCCGGTGAAAAAAATATCATCCCAGCCGTCATTGTCCAAGTCTCCTACGGCCACCCCTCCACCATTGTAGAAATATTCGTAGCGAAGAATATTGTTTTCTCTATCTTCTGTTAACTGATTCTTAAAGGAAATGCCGATTTTCTTTGACTTCAGCCGAACGAAATTCGATTCGAAATCTCCCTGGGCAAAAAGTGATTCCGGGATGCTAAAAAGCATCATGATCAAAAGGGATAGAATATCGATTCGAATCCAATAATGCGAAAACATGATTATAATTTTAACTCAGCTTTTTAAGTACGTCTTCGAACAGCTGTTCGTTTACGACAGCCACTCCACCCATGAGTCCGACATCCTTTCCTAGCTGATAAAGTGCCAACTCAGATTTTTCTCTAGACTTGGCCATACTGTAAATATTCAAGGCCTGCTGTATGGGTGTGATTAGGTATTGATTTGCTTCAGCTACAGAGCCACCGATGATGATTAAATCTGGATTGAGAAGCTGAATCAAAATTGAAATTCCTCTCCCCAGATCCAATCCGGCTTCCGAGAGAATCGTGATAGCTCGCTGATCTCCTGCCAATGCTGCTTCCACCACCAAACCCGGCTCGAGCTCTCCCTGATGATCCCTGACCATTCGGGCAAGAATACTATCCGAGTCAATTTTGATTGCTTCCTCGGCCATTCGGACTATTGCCGTTCCCGAAGCCACTGCTTCAAGACACCCTTTTTTACCGCAGGAGCAGGTCACATTTCTATTTTCAAAGATCGGAGAATGGGAAAACTCTCCGGCAAATCCCGAAGCTCCTCGATAAATCTTTCCATCTATGATGATTCCTAGACCTATTCCCCATCCGACAAAGACTCCCAACACGTTTTTATGGGTGTGATCGGGACCAAATTTAAATTCGGCCAGTGTCATTGCTCTAGCATCATTTTCAAGGAATACTTTCTTTTGAAATCGCTCTTCGAATGAATCTAAAAGCGTCTTTCTTCCAAAACGCAGATAAGTGTAATTCACACCTCCGACTGCATCCACCAAACCAGGCATTGAAATACCTATGGCAATGATTTTTTCTGAAGGGATTCCTGATTTCTGAAGATAGGCCTCGGTTAAATCAGCAATCCGGTCAAAGGTCTCTCTTTCGTTGTTCAGGACAAGTTTATGGCATTCTTTTTCTGTGATAGGCTGATTATGACAGCTGTAAAGACACAAGTTGATGGTGAATTTGGAAAGGTCGACAGATAGCACATAGAATGCATCTTCCGCCAGGCGGTACAAATCCGGTTTGCGACCTCCTTGGGATTCAGCTCTTCCTTGCTTGATGACTTCTCCAGAACTCATCAGATCGCTGAGGAGGGAGTTTACCGTGGGAAGGGATATTCCTACTTCCGTGCATATTTCACTGGCTGTATTGGCACCTTTGAGGTAAAGGTTTTTGATAATCTTGATTTTATTCAGGTAGCTCTTTATTTCTACTACCCCGTCCATCTGATCGATGACGGCTTGAGGATTAATTAGGTTCATGCTCTGAAAGGTATGCCTGAATTAAGTGATTTTTTATATTCTGAAAAAACACTTTCTTAAAAAATTCAAAAAACAAGGCGGTTTTATTTCAAATTAATTGAATTTATTTTTCATAAGCAGCTAAGTCTAGGAAAAGATTTCGCTTTTGATGAAAAAGAGAAAGGCAGAAGCAAAAAAAACCGGCCCATGAAGGCCGGCAAAAAGTTTTTCAATTATTTGTCCGTAGCTCAATCACCCTTAAAATTTACTCAATCAAGATTAAACAGTTCACTAGCGGACTAGCTCAAAAACTTGATTGAATGTACGGTGAATAATTTGAAATTCAAAATTATGGGTGTAAAAACACATAATTTATTTTCAAAATACTTTTTATTGTATGTTGTCTATTTTCTTGGCGATCTCTTCTGCCTCTGCCATAAGCTTATCTGCAGCAGTGCGGTCGCTGTGAGAAAGTTTGTGTGCTTTTTCAAGAGTCTTTTTGTAAAGCTCCTGCAATTTTTCCTTTTCTGATTTCTTCTTGAATAGTCCGAACATGGTTTGTTTTTTATTTAACAACTGAAATCTAACCAGTAAGTTTATTGATTTATTCGAAGAGTATTTTCCCTGTCTGCTACTATCTCATCATCCTGATAGTTGATCAAGTCGATTAATCGTCCTGAAGCACTGTAATACCTCCAAGCCCCTTCTTTTTTACCGTCCTTCATGGTTCCTTCGGAAGCTTTTCTGGCATTTTCATGATAAAAAGTCCATACACCCTCTGCTTTTCCGGACACAAAATTTCCTTCTGATTCTTTCTTACCATTCACATAGTAGGTGATTCGAGTTCCATTACCATCCTCCAGAGTTCCTTTATCATAGGTGCTAGTTCCATCGTAGCTCCGATATTCGGATACGTTCATCAGTCTTCCATTGTCCCAAGTCTCCTCTTGAGTCAATTGCTTGTTGTCGTAGAAAAGTCCCCAAATACCATCTTCGAATCCAAGTTTGTAGGTACCGATAGATTTGAGCTGTCCTCCATCATAATAATAGACCCACTGTCCATTTTCCATTCCAAGGTCGTACTCTCCTTCTGCGATCAATATGCCGATTTTGTTGAAGTACTTCCAGAGCCCTGTCTTGGTGTCATTTCGATATTCTCCGATAGAATAGAGTACTCCGTCTGGAAAGTAGCTTTTCCAGATTCCAGTTTTCATTCCATTCTCATATTGGCCTTCTACAGATACTTCACCACTCTCAAAGTACTCCTCGTATTTGCCTACAGGGACGCCAAGCTCATAAGTTTTGCGCTTCGCCAGTTTCTTGTTTGGATAGTATTCCTCCCAGGTGCCAACCGCGATTCCACTTTCGTATTTTTCAACTCGAGCTAAACGACGATTATCGTAATAGAACTTCCAAGTCCCTATCCGATTCCCTCGGTCATCATAAGTTTCTTCTGCCTCCACTTGCTTGGTGTCAGGAAAGTAATAAGTCCATTTTCCGACTTTATTTCCGTTTTTATATTCTCCTTCCTCCATCACCTGACCCGCATAAGAGTATCTCTTGAAGGTGCTTTCGAGCTTTCCTTCTTTGTATACCCCTTCGGTCATTAAGTTGCCTTCTTGGTCATACTCAAGATAGGGACCTTGCCGAAGACCATTTTCATAAAATTCCCGGATATAAACTTCACCGAAAGGGTGATAGGTAATCCATTGACCAATTTTTTTTCCCTTATCATATTGGCCTTCCGTAAGTACTCGTTTAGGTTCGATATAGGAGGGTTGGCCGGTTTTTCCGTAGTATTCTACGAAGTTGCCAATCAATACACTATCCTGGAAAATTAAATCCCGCTTCAGATATCCATCAGCATCGTAGATCTTGGCAGGGCCAAAAAGCTTTCCATTTTTGTACTCCAATTCCATTCTTTTCTTACCGTCAGGATGATAAGTAGTCCACTTTCCATCCTGAACGTTGTCTTCAAAGTTTCCCTCGGTAATCAGCTTATTTGTTTTAGCATCAAAGTATTTCCAGAGTCCCTGCCGTTGCTGATTGCTTACAACTCCGGTGCTGACTACAGTTGAATCTTTGTTGTAAAGCTTAACTAATTGATTGTCTTGCGCTAAAAGTGGACTGGAAAGGAAGAGTAAAATGATCAGAAGATACCTCATATATGTTTTTCGGGAGATTATTTGGTTTAGTCTGATGACTGTCATACCAATTTAGAATATTACTACGGTGAATCGGGAAATCAGGTTAAAAATAATTTAAATCTGGCTTTTTGCCGAATGGGCTTTTAGGTGTTCAAAAACCTCTCTTATTTCTTTTTGCCATTCATTTTTATTCCTTTCTATGGAAGATTCTATCTTCAATTCCTTAAACCATTGATTGAAATCTCGATGCTCGGCTTGTTTCTCATTGGGTTTCCCCAAAAGTATTTCCTGATAATCCCATGGACTCTCGGATTGACAAAGTTGAAAGTTTGCAGGAGCAAGCTGGAGCTTTGGATAAGAGCTTTTTCCAGCAAGGACAAATAGAAATAGGCCTTTTCCGAACCAGTTAAGAAGGCGAATATTCAAGCCCATTTCAAAATCAAAATCACGGATCAGGTCTAATACTTGATATGGAAGACCTCCCAAATCCTGTCCTTGTGAAAGTTTTTTTCCTTTCGAATTTGAATGTACTTGAACCATATCTTCTTGAGGGAATAGATCTCCAATTTCACCCAAAAGCTCCCAAAATTGATATTTGAGCTGATTTTGTCTGCGAATTAGATTCTCATCTTGCCAAAGATCCAGGTCGAGCGTATTCATCCTACCAATGTAAAAGTGCCGATGCCCAGGTAAATCCTGATCCAAAGGCAGCCAGGCAAATGAGGTCGCCCTCTTTGATTTTACCTTGCTCCCAAGCCTCACTCAATGCAATGGGAATTGTAGCCGCTGTGGTGTTTCCCATGTGCATGATATTATTAAAGACCTTTTCATCAGGAAGTCCAAGCTTTTGCTGTATGTATTGACTGATTCGGAGATTGGCCTGATGGGGGATAAGCAAATCAATGGCCGACTGTTCGAGTTTATTGTGATCCAAAGCTTCCTGAATCACCTCCATAAATCTGAGTACGGCATGCTTAAAAACAGCATTTCCGTTCATTCTCAAAAAAGTACTTCCTGATTCCAGCATTTCTGGAGAAAGTCTAACTTCCCGACTACTTCCCGGGTCTTTGCAATACAACTCTTCTGCGTATTCTCCCTGAGAATGAAGGTGGGTAGAAAGAATCCCGGATTGATCAGCTGTAGATGGACCCAAAACTACTGCACCGGCACCGTCAGCAAAAATCACTGAGCTGGATCGACCTTCGTCGCTTTTGTCCAATGCAGAAGACTGAATTTCGGCTCCTACGACTAATATTCGGTCGTACATACCCGTTTTAATGAATTGATCGGCGACAGAAAGGGCGTAAATAAAACCAGAACAGGCATTTCGAATATCTAATGCTCCAATATTATCAAATTCCAATTCTCGCTGAAGCAATACACCGTTTCCAGGAATAAAATAATCAGGGGTGATAGTAGCAAAAACAATAAAATCGATGTCCTTAGCCGTGAGATTAGCCCGCTCAAGAGCCATTTCTGTAGCTTTTTTAGAAAGTGAAGTCAGGGTGTCAATGCCAGGGGTAAACCAATGACGTGATTGAATTCCTGTTCGCTCTACAATCCATTCATTGCTCGTGTCCATCATTTGGGACAATTCCTCATTGGTCACTACTCGCTCAGGCACATAATGTCCCACACCTAGAATTTTGGACTTTCTCATCTGTTATTTTGGGTTTTTGGAAAAGTTTACTCGCAAATATCCGAACCTAGGTTCGGAAATCAAAAACATCAAAACGACGGGCTGCTATTAACCAAACAAGGTGTAATTGCCATGCTGATCCATCGGGTCGGTTTTCCGGATGAGTGCCGGACTATCATTTTTCACAGAGTTGACCAAGGTGCTTACCGGATAGCTCAGCATTTCATTAGCTGAAAATGGCTTGAGTATTTCCAGTAGTTCTTCTTCTTCGCTGTAATTGTTGAGCCATTTTTTTTCAGTCTCCTGAGTCAAAACCACAGGCATCCGATCATGAACTTCTGACACCAATTCATTGGGCTCTGTAGTCAGGATCAAGAAAGTGTGCTGATTTTCACCATCGACGGTTTCATATTCATCCCAAATTCCAGCAAAAGAAAAAAGTCCCCCTTCCCGAAGTGTGAATCGGTGTGGAATTGAGGTTTTCTTTCCCAGTTTTTTCCATTCATAAAAACCATCTGCCGGGATGATACACCTTCTTTGCTTGAAAGAACTTTTAAAGGTCATTTTTTGATGAACAGATTCCGCTTTAGCATTGATTAGCTTTTGAGAGACAGGTTTGTTTCTTCCGAATTCTGGAGTAATCCCCCAATAGAAAAAGGAAAAACCTTTTGGGCTTTGGGAAGTGACAACGGGTACAAGCTGCGTCGGTGCAATGTTGTACCGTGGTTTGAAGTCGGTGAGCATTTCAGCCTGGAATCGCTCTTCTAATTCTATCTTACTCTTGCTCAGGGAATATCGTCCACACATGTATCGGGAGTTTAGGTTGGGAAGTTAGAAATCCCCGCTTACAAATTCAAATGCTCTTTTTTCAGAGAAATATGGTTTACTGGAATCTGAGGATGTGAAGCCCACATGGCCTCCTTGTTTTGGGAATTCAAAATAGACAGAACCGAGTTCCTTGGCCAGTTTCACAGGGAAACAAAGATCAGAAAGAAAGGGGTCATTTTGTGCATTTAGGATCAGGACAGGGGTTTTTATCTTCTCAAGGAAGAAAAGAGATGAATTCACCTGGTAGTATTCCTTTGCATCGCTAAACCCATGAAGCGGCCCGGTGAAAAAATCATCAAAATCACTAAGCTTATTGATCCTTTCCAGAAAATGAATCGGGATTTGATCGGGATGGTTTTTTGCCTTTCGAAGTACTTTTTCCCTCAAAGTCTTCAAAAATCTGTCTGAATAGAGCTTGTTTGAGCCAGAAGATATTTTCTCACTGCTACTTGCTAGATGCAAGGGGACAGAGATTGCCACCCCTTTTTCGATGGGTTTATCATTCGAAAGATTTTCCCCGAGATATTTTAAAGTCAGATTCCCTCCCAAACTGAAGCCAATTAAAGAAATAGCTCCATATTTTTCCGAGGCATGACTGACCACCGTATCCAAGTCGTAAGTAGCACCAGAATGATAAAAAATGGGTTGGTTGTTTAATTCCTCACCACAGCCGCGGTAATTCCAACAGAGCACATCGAAACCATTTTGTAGGAAAATTTTAGCCATTCCAAGAATGTACGGTCTTCGGCTATTTCCTTCCAATCCATGAGAAATGATGACCAACTTTTCATTGTCCATTCTGTACCAATCCAAATCCAAAAAGTCTCCGTCAGGAGTATCGATTCGCTCAGTCTGCGGGCTTCGAAGAGGGACCTTTCTGAATAGTGCAGGGAAAACCGTTTCCAAGTGTCGGTTAAACAGCCACTTAGGTCTTTGATATTTACTATGGGAGATTAAAGGCATTTTTTTTGAAAAGACGAGTTCGAAATCGCTTTCTCGAAAATACAAGAGTAAATTTGAATAAAGACTTTTTAAAAACTATTTTTGGACACTTTAATTCACGATAAGCGCGCAAAAACCTATGGCCGAAGTAATCAGAATGCCTAAAATGAGTGACACCATGGAAGAAGGAGTAATCGCTTCTTGGTTGAAGAAAGTTGGGGATACCGTGAAGCCTGGAGACATCCTAGCCGAGGTCGAGACTGACAAAGCAACCATGGAGCTGGAATCCTACGATGAAGGTGTCCTATTACATATTGGAGTAAAAGAGAAAGAAGCAGTCCCTGTCAATGGGATCATTGCTGTGATTGGAGAGAAGGGTGAAGATTTCGAGCATCTGCTTTCTGATAATGGAGCAGCAGCTGAGGAAAAAGAAGAGACTCAAGAAAAAGAAGAGCCTAAGAAGGAGACCGAAAAGCCAAAATCAAAGGAGAAGATCGATACTTCTTCTATCAATGCAACTATCATCAGCATGCCTAAGATGTCCGATACCATGCAGGAAGGGACTATTTCGGCTTGGTTGAAGAAAGTGGGAGATGATATTAAGTCTGGTGAAATCATCGCGGAAGTAGAAACTGACAAGGCGACGATGGAGCTAGAATCCTATGAAGACGGAAACTTACTTTACATAGGTATTGAAGAGGGGAATAGCGTCCCTGTAGACGGTGTGATAGCCGTAATCGGTGAGAAAGGAGCCGATTACGAAACGCTTCTCAAGGCTCATGAGCAAGAAATGGCCGGAGAAAGTGAAGAGGAGGAAGCGCCTAAGCAGGAATCTAAACCTAGTCCTCAACCTGAGAAAAAAGAATCTCAAACAGCCTCTACACCAAGTCCTGCTCCAGTTTTGGCAGATGGTGAGCGTGTGAAAGCTTCTCCTTTGGCGAAGAAAATAGCAGAGGAAAGAGGAATCGATATCCGACAGGTAGCTGGATCTGGAGATGGTGGCCGAATTATTAAAAGAGATGTCGAAAACTTTGTTCCGACTGCAGCACCAGCTGCTTCAAGCTCAGCATCTGCAGTAATGCCGGCAGTAGGGCAGGAGAGTTTCCGGGAAGAGAATGTCTCTCAAATGCGTAAAGTCATCGCGAAGCGATTGGCGGAAAGTAAATTCGGAGCTCCTCATTTCTACCTTACCATGGAAATCAACATGGATAAGGCTATTGAAGCGAGAAAGAGCATGAACGAAATTGCTCCAGTCAAAATCTCCTTTAATGATATGGTGATCAAAGCTACTGCAGCAGCTTTGAGACAGCATCCGAAAGTAAACTCAAGCTGGTTAGGGGACAAGATTCGCTACAACGATCATATCCATATCGGTATGGCAGTTGCTGTGGAGGAAGGGCTATTAGTTCCTGTGATTCGTTTCGCAGATAGCAAGTCTCTTTCTCAAATCTCAAACGAGGCCAAAACGCTTGGCGGAAAGGCTAAAAACAAAGAATTGCAACCAAAAGATTGGGAAGGTAATACCTTTACCATCTCCAATTTGGGAATGTTCGGTATCGAAGAATTCACAGCTATCATTAATCCACCGGATGCTTGTATCTTGGCAGTAGGCGGTATCAAGGAAACTGTCATCGTCAAAAACGGCGAAATGAAGGTTGGAAATGTGATGAAGGTGACGCTTTCTTGCGATCACCGAGTAGTAGATGGAGCAGTTGGATCTGCATTCCTTCTTACACTCAAAGGCCTCTTAGAAGACCCGGTCAGAATTCTCATCTAATTAGAAAATCTGTCAAAAAGTCCTGTTTTCGCAGGACTTTTTGCTTTAGAACAGTTATTGGTAATACAATCCGGAATCTTAATGTTCTAGAGAATATTTACTCAATAAAACTTTTGAAATGGAAAGAATAAAATCAACTACCGTCGTTGCAATCAAGCATAATGGAGAAACTGTGATAGGAGCAGATGGTCAAGCGACCCTGGGAAATACCGTAGCTAAAAGCAGTGTAAAGAAAATCCGTGTTTTGCAAGGCGGAAAAATTGTCACTGGTTTCGCAGGATCGACTGCTGATGCCTTCACCTTATTGGAGAAGTTTGAGGAGAAATTGGGAGCCTTTGGCAATAATATGAAGCGTGCAGCTGTGGAGTTGGCCAAAGAATGGCGAATGGACCGCATGCTGAGTAAGCTTGAAGCGATGATGATTGTAGCTGATCAGGATGATATTTTGATTATATCCGGAACAGGAGATGTAATCGAGCCGGATTTGGAAATCGCGACGATTGGTTCGGGTAGTATGTACGCCCAATCAGCAGCAAGAGCTTTGAAAAAGTATGCGACACACCTCACGGCAGAAGAGATGGTGAGAGAAAGTCTTCACATCGCCGCAGACGTTTGTATTTACACCAATCATAATTTGGTGATCGAAAAAGTCAGCGGTTAAAACCTACTTGGCTAGCCGAGTCGAAGGATTCGGCTTTTTTTATTTAAAATTCAAACCTAGCCAAGCTTTCCGGTGTTTACTAGGAGAATCAGTAAACCATAAATGGAAACGACGACCAAAAAGAAATCCGCTAAAAAGGATTACAGAAAAATTATCCTCGAATCTTACATGCACCATGTACTTGAGCATGGGAATGAACCAGTATCTATTTTCAAGTTTTCTAAACAATTGAAGATGACTGAGGGTGAGTTTTACACCTACTTCACCTCTTTCGATTCAATCAAATCAGCCATTTGGGTTGAGCTATTTGACGAAACAGTCTCCCAGCTTGAATCTCAGGAAGTTTACAAGGAATATTCAGTAAGAGAGAAATTTCTTGGTTTCTTGTTTACCTGGATCGAGGTCCTAAAAAACAATAGGTCTTATTTATTAAGTCTCTATGGTGGAAAGCCAAAGGCTATGTCACCCCTGCCTTCAGAAATGAAGATTTTTCGGGAAAGATTTAAAGACTTTGCCAGTGAGATTATCCTCGAAGGGAAAGAAACTCAAGAGATTGCTAATCGCCCGATTATCTCAGACAGGTACGATGAGGCGCTGTGGCTTCAAGTCCTGTTTGTATTCAATTATTGGTTGTCCGACCAGACTCCTGGATTCGAAAAGACCGATGCGGCTATCGAAAAGTCTGTCAATTTAGCCTTTGACTTGATGGGAAAAAGCGCCCTAGACAGCTTTTTGGATTTCGCTAAGTTTCTCTATCAAACAAAATAATCATGCCTGAAAAATTAAGAGAACAGGAATCCATTCCAGTTTCTAAAGTACAGCGAGCTGCAAAATTCATCTCCACCGGTGCAAAAGTGGGCGGCAATTATGTCAGGCATTATGCCAAAAAGATGGTAAATCCCGCTTTGGATAAGGAGGGTTTGCATCAAAGCAATGCGGAAGATATTTATAAATCGCTTAGTCAGCTGAAAGGCTCTGCCTTGAAAGTAGCTCAGATGATGTCTATGGACAAAAATCTCCTACCTAGAGCCTATCAGGACAAATTCACCATGGCACAGTATTCTGCGCCGCCTCTTTCGTATCCTTTGGTAGTGAAAACCTTCCAAAAATACTTCTCCAAAGGTCCAGAGCAGCTATTCGATACCTTTACCCGATCAGCGGTCAATGCAGCATCGATTGGCCAGGTGCATCAAGCTACTAAGGGTGACAAGGTTTTAGCAGTTAAAATTCAATATCCGGGAGTAGCAGATTCAGTAAGTTCTGATCTCAAATTGGTTCGTCCTTTTGCACTCAGACTACTCAACATGAATGAGAAGGAGTTGGATCATTACATGGAAGAAGTGGAGGAAAAGCTTCTGGAGGAAACAGACTATCAGTTGGAGATTCAGCGCTCTCGAGAGATTTCCGGTGCTTGTTCACATATTGCTAATTTGAATTTTCCAAACTACTACGATGAATTTAGCTCTGAGCGAATCATCACCATGGATTGGATTCAGGGTAATCATATCAAAGAGTGGTTAGAAACAAACCCTACCCAAGAAGCCAAAAATCAAATTGGGCAGGCGCTTTGGGATTTTTATCACCATCAGGTTCATAATCTCATGCAAGTCCATGCAGATCCTCATCCTGGTAATTTTATCGTTCAGGAAGGTGATGTGCTGGGAATCATTGATTTTGGTTGTGTGAAAGTAATTCCGGAGGATTTTTACCACGGCTATTTCTCATTGATCAAAAAGGATCTCCTGATCAAGGAAGAAGAGTTGAATCAGATCTTCTATAATCTGGAGTTTATCTCAGATAAAGATACCGATCTGGAAAAGGCGTATTTCAAGGGTGTTTTCAAGGAAATGATTTCGCTATTGGGAAAGCCCTTTCATGTGGATCGGTTTGATTTTGCAGATGATGGATTCTTTGAGCAAATCTTCGAACTCGGAGATCGAATTTCCAATGATAAGATGTTTAAAAAATCACGTCAAGCTCGTGGATCCAGACATGGACTGTATATCAACCGAACGTACTTCGGGCTTTACAATTTGTTGAATCAGTTGGGTGCGACAGTAGATACTACAAAGCCAGATTGGCTGGCATCCTAAAACTTTTTTGTGAAAGGTTAAGGTTAAAAATGACTCCTCTTGGGGTCATTTTTTTTTGAGTATGTTCCATTCATCAGCTAAGATGCTGTAGTAAATCGTATTTCTCCTTCGACCTGTCGAAAGTAGGGTATGGCTTCGAAGAACACCCTCTTCTACAAAACCCATCTTTTCTACTGCTTTACGGGCTGAGATATTCAGTACATCGGTTTTGATTTCGACCCGTTGCATTCCCAATTTTTCAAAGGCATGGGAAAGCATCAAATATTTCATTTGGCGATTGATTCCCTTTCCATGAAAGTCTTTTCCCAACCAAGTCCAGCCAATTTCTATCCGCTGGTCTCTTGCTGAATAATTCCCAAATGCAGTCGAACCCATCAATACACCGCTTTTTTTATCAACTACCACAAACTGCAACCTTTCCCCATTCATAGCCGGTTGAGCCCAATCCCTCATCCCAGCCATGGTAGAAAGATTATGCGTAAAAAAATCCCAAAGTGCATGGTCTTGAGTCTTTGATTGAAGCAAAGAAAAATCCTGCTCGAGAATTGGTCTGAGCAGGATTTGGTCATTTTCCAAATGAACCGATTCCATCATGCTAATATTTCCTTTAGATGTTTATTGAATAGGGCGACTTCTTCGGGCGTTCCGGTGGATATTCTACACCAATCATTCAGGGGCGGAAAAGGCCTGCCGATAATTATACCCCGATCAGCAAATGCTTTGTTTAGTTCATTGATATCTTTTCCTGATTGGAAAAAGACAAAATTTGCATGACTTTCTAAATAGGGTCTGTTTAGTTCTTTGAGTGTTTGAATGATGGCATTTCTGGACTCGGTGGTTTTCTCCAAAGAGAATTTATAAAAATTTGCATCTTGAAGGGCTGCTTTTCCGGCCCCAATCGCCATAATATTGGTGTTGGCTACGACCCGTTCGCGTAGTTTCTGAGCCAAGGCAGGTCTAGCAATCAAATAGCCTAATCTGATTCCGGCCAGTCCATAGACCTTGGAAAAGGTTCTGGAGACGATCACATCCATTCCTTTCTTGACCAATTCAACCATGGAAGGATAGTTGGGCTCTGTGATGTAGTCATAATATGCTTCATCACTGAAAACCACGGTCTTTTTACTTACTGTTTCACAGAAATCCATCACGCGATCAGCAGGAAGGAGTTTTCCGGTTGGATTGTTTGGATTACAAAGGAAAACAAGCCTTGTCTGGTAAGAAACCCTCTTTTCAATTTCATCAAGGTCAAAATCGAGATCCTTATTGAGGGGAACCCAGTTGATATCTGTACCCCACAATTCCGCATAATCCATCATCGAAAGAAAAGTCGGTGCACAGGAAATAATTTCTCCTCCTTGACCAAAAGTGATTCCTGTAATCTTAAGCCCCTCTGTCGAACCGGCCACTAAGACGATATGATCCTCGGGTACACCTTCTTTTTCGGAAATCATTTTGACCAAGTCTGAATTGTAGCTCCAGGGATAGCGGCATCCCAAGTCAAAATTATCGATCATTGCCTCCCGCATTTTCTCAGAGGGGCCATATGGGTTTTCATTTGAACCCAACCTGATGGGGCCTTCGAGGGGTCTAGGATTATACTTTTTGATCTCTTCGGCACTCAGTGGACTTAAAAGCCCTCCGCTCATGAGGGCTACACCACCTCCGAGTCCGATTTTTTTCAGCCAGCTCCTTCTTGAAATTCCATTCATATTTTCCTCAGTTTCTTGTCAAATTACCAATTATTCCGGTATTAAATTAAAAAAAATGTGGATTTGTAAGTGAGAAACCCTTCGAAATACATTGGAGATTTCGGAAATTTTTAAAATTTTATTTCATAATTTTTATAAATGGCAGAATAATTTTTTTAAATTATAGGAAAAGCAATGAACCCTAAAATAAACCATATTATGAAAAAGCCTATTTTACTTCTTTTGGCATGTATGATTTTGGCCTTCACCGCTGAGGCGCAAAAGGAACGTTTTATGGTACTTGAGTTTGTAAAAGTGGAAAGCGATCAGCTTTTTGATTACATAGAATTCAAGGATTTGATGGAAAAAGTGTATCGACAGGCACGCAATGATAATCAAATTGCAGGTTGGGACTTTTGGACTCTTCAGTCTGGAGCTGATCAATCGGATTTTCAGTACATCATGATCACACACTATGACGACCCAGTCAAAATGATGAGTGGGATGGATGAGACTAAGATGATCGAATACACCAAAATAGCCTACCCTCATCTAAACGAAGCTCAGGTAGTGAAACTATTTGAAAACTCCCTTTCCATGCGAGAAATGCCCATGCGGCTTTATATGAAAGAGATTGTTTGTACTGAAGATAATTTCCAGATGAAACCAGGTTCATTGGCATCTTTTGACCTGATGAAAGCTCGTGAGGGTAATTTCACCGCTTACGAAAAAGCCGAGGAGGAGGTGTTCAAGCCTATTCATGAGAAGCGAATTGAACAAGGCCTGATGGGACATTGGAGCTTGCTACGAACAGCCCTTCCGCTCGGTACTGAGGCTAAATCCACACATTTGACCATGAATGTTTACAAGGATTACATGCAGTTTTTCAATGCGCAAGCCTACGAAGACATGGAGCAATCCGACGCGCAGCGAAGAGCGGTCAATGAAGGTTTGAACTCTCGTGACCAAAAATGGGTTTATTTAGCAACGTTAGAAAATGTAGTTAGGTAGTGATAGTCCGGTTTGAAGCTACCTAGAGAGGCCTCGAGACAGGGCCTCTTTTTTTTGGAATTTTTTGAACAGAAAAATCCCAAGCATGGGTCCTATACTCAATAAGCCCATGGCAGTTTGTATACCTAGCACTGCAATCAACCATTCGGTCCATTGAATGGATAAGATCGTCAGCCCGAACCCCAAGCAATTGACTAATGTCAGTGCAGTCCCTCGGTACTCGGCCGGGGTGGCTTGGGCAACTAAAGTAGAGAACTGTGGAGAATCGGCTGTGACCAGAATCCCCCAGATGAAAAGGAATACTACACCTAATCCTCCCGCATTTGGAGGCAAAATCCATAAGTAAAGACAACAGATTCCTGATCCAATTAAAGAAATCAAAGCCACAGAGCGACTTCCAATTTTCTCTGCAATGAAGCCTCCCAAGGCACAGGATAGCGCGCCTATACCGATGATTGAAAAAGAAAAGATGGCATTTTGACCTGTCCCGGGCGCATGCAGCATTTGCCAATAGATCAAAGCAGGCACAAATGCCCAAAATGTGTAGAGCTCCCACATATGTCCAAAATACCCAGAAGCTGCACTTTTAAGTGAGTTGATTTGACTGAGGCGTGGGAGAAGGTGCCAGTCAAACTTGGGACTTTTTCTGCGATAAGGTCCGTTAGGCACACCAAACCCGACCAAAATACTTCCCATCAAAGCCAGTCCAGATGTCGTCCAAAAAATCGATTGATACGAAAGCTGATACCCCAAGGCCTTCACTAAATAAGGAGAGGCCGTTCCAAATACTAGCGCCCCCACCAAAAGTCCCAATGCTTTTCCAAGTCCCTTCTCGTAGTAATCTGAGGCGATTTTCATTCCCACTGGATAAATTCCAGCCAGAAAAAAGCCAACCAAAAAGCGAAATACTAAAAGGCTTTCAAAATGTAAGGGGAGTACGGTGATGAGAAAATTGAAAATGGATGCGAGGAATCCGCTTGCTAGAAATACCTTGCTGGGTGAAAATCGATCTGGAATCGACAGAAGAGCAAATACAAGGGTGCCGGAAATAAATCCGAACTGAACGGCCGAGGTAACGGCACCTGTCAGTTCGGATCTACCTAGGAGCTCCCCAAGTTCAGGAATTACAGCATTACCTGCAAACCAAAGGGAAGTACCCAAAAATTGCGCAATCACAATCAAGGTGAGTGCTTTTCCGGGCTTCATTTGCTTCATTTAGCTCCGATCAGCGATTTAATTTTTGTGATCTCCTCTACACTAAACTCGCTGTTTCCAATTGCGGAAACGTTATCATCCAATTGTTCGGGCTTAGACACTCCGACGAGTACGGAGGTGATTCTCGAGTCTTTCAGTAGCCAGGCAATGGCCATTTGAGCGAGGGTTTGTCCTCTCCCGCTAGCCACTTCATTGAGTTGTTTGATCATTTCGATTTTATCATCGCTGATTTGTTCAGGTTTGAGATATCTTCCATCTTTTGCAGCTCTTGAGTCTTCAGGAATCCCTTTTAGATACTTATCAGTCAAAAGACCCTGCTCTAAGGGAGAAAAAGCGATACTTCCCACTCCTTTGTCTCCCAAGACGTCCAAAAGTCCATCTTCTACCCAACGATCAAGCATGCTGTATCTTGGTTGATGAATTAGCAATGGGGTTCCCAAATCTTTCAATATTTGATAGGCTTTGGCAGTGTCTTCTGCGCTGTATTGGGAAATGCCTACATAGAGAGCTTTTCCTTGCCTTACCAATTGGTTAAGTGCTCCCATGGTTTCTTCCAAAGGCGTGTGCGGATCTGGTCTATGATGGTAGAAAATATCCACGTAGTCCAAGCCCATTCGTTTTAAACTCTGGTCGCAGCTTGCGATGAGGTATTTCCTAGAACCCCAGTTTCCGTAGGGACCGGGCCACATGTCCCAACCTGCTTTAGAAGAGATAATTAATTCATCCCGGTAAGCACTAAAGTCTTTCTGAAGTATTCTTCCAAAATTCTCCTCTGCCGATCCAAAAGGAGGGCCGTAATTATTCGCCAAATCAAAGTGCGTAATTCCTAGGTCAAAAGCTCTTCTGAGGATTTTTCGCCCTAAAGTGAAATCCGCATTGTGGCCGAAATTATGCCAAAGTCCCAAGCTTATCTCGGGCAAAAGTAATCCACTTCGTCCCGTTCTTCGATACTTCATTCCTGAGTATCTGCTTGAATCAGGATGATAAGGTGGAAGTGGGTTATGGTCGTTGATTTGCATATTGATAGGTTTTTAGGTTTACTGAAACCAAATTAAGGCGATAATTAAGGATAACAAACAGACACCTGCAACGAAAAGCCAGCTTTTTATCACAAACCGAATCCAATCATTGTATTTTACACCAGCGGCAGCGATCACAGCCATCATTCCACCATTGGTGGGTGATAAAATGTCCATTAAACCAGCAGCATATTGGGTTGCCAGTACAGCAAGTTGCCTCGAAATACCCAAAAGGTCCATTAGTGGAACTGCCAGCGGTATAGTCAGTACATTCTGGCCTGAGGTACTGGGAACAGGAACGTGAATCAGCAATTGAGATAGGAATAATCCCAAAACTGCAAACTGCTCTGGAAGTGCTTCTAGGGGAGAAAAAAGCCCGTATATCACGGTGTCGATGATTTGACCTTTTTCCAATACCAAGTAAACACTTCGGGCTAGACCTACGATTACTCCCGCAAAAATCATCTCGCTAAAGCCCGCTGCATAGGTTCTTGCTGTCCCGTTGATTCCTAATTTACCGATGAGTCCACAGCTAACACCGATTACAAAGAAAAGGGCCGACATTTCATTATATCCCCAATCAAATTGAGTGATACCATATCCCATGACCACTATTCCGCCTAAAGAAAGAATCAAAATCAATCCCTTTCTCCATCCAATCGCCTGACCTGGTACGACCTCAAGTTCCTGCTGCTGAACTTTTGGGCGACCACTTCGAATCATTAACCAAGTCCATAAAATAAATCCAAGGAAAAAGAATACCATCCGGTAAAGCAGCCCTTCAGAAAGTTCTAACTCGGCAAGTTGCTGGCCAATAAGTGAGTTAAAAGGATTGATGGGAGAAAAGCCAGAACCGAGTAATGAGGAGCCTAGCGTGAGTCCAATGATAGCTTTGATATCGAATTTTAAATTCCGGGCTAAAACCACCAAAACAGGCACCATGGCAATAATCTCCTCTTGCATGGCAATGGTCGCTCCAGCAAAAGCGAAGCCTAATGAGAGAAAAATTAATAGAAGCTGTTTCTGATTTCGGAATTTATAAATAAGTGATTCTACCCCAGCTTGAAGGGCTCCTGTTTTTTCCACCACATAAAAAGCTCCTCCCAGCAATAAAATCAAGACCAAGATGTCACTCCCCAAAATGAGCCCTTCCGGAATGGAAACCACCATCTCTTGTAGCGAAATGTTCTCCTTTTCAATTTGCTTATAGCTTCCCTGAAGTACTACTTCTCTTCCCGTTTTTGGGTCGAGTTCTCTAGAATAGGTCCCTGAAGGAATCAAAAAAGATGCTATCCAAGATAAAACAACGAAAGCCAATAAAATGACCATGGGATGTGGAAAGGATAGTTTCTTCATACTTCTAGGATTTTAATGATCTTTCTGGCTAGGTCTATTCGGAAATTTCCTTGGTCTCGGGTATTGGATAAGATGATGATTCCAAATTCTTTTTCGGGGTCGAAGATTACCAAAGAGCTATAGCCCGCTTGACCACCAAAGTGTCCCATCCAATTACTCTCCGATCCTACAGCAATCTGCTGAAATCCTGCCCAACTTTCCCTCTCGTTTACCTCAAGAGCCTGAACGTTGGATTTCAACATACCTAGGTCAGCACGGATAAGTTGAGTCGTGACTTTAATCAAATCATCGAGTGTGCTAATCATTCCAGATGAAGGGTAGGGGCTTACCTGATAAGTGAATGCATGGGGCTTGAGGCGCTTCCACACATAAGTCTTCCGATACCCCAAGACTATGGGATCCTCCTCTTGATAATTAGATTTGAAATAACTGTTTTGCAAATCTAAATCATCACTTAGCCATCGGTTGAGTAGATTTTCATAGGAGAGGCCAGAGTCTTTTTCCAAAAGATATCCCAAAAGCTCATAATTGAAATCTGCATAATTGTAGGATAGATTTTCCTTTCCATTTATTTGTTTTGGCAGTTGACTCCAGACAAAATCCTGCAAGACTGGGATGTTCTTTTTTCCGAAAAAACCTGAAAAGAAATTGACATCGCGAAGACCGGATTGATGTCGCAGGATTTTGGAAAAGCTTAATTCTCCAAGTTTGGGGTAATTTGAGTCTAACTCGGGAGAAAGGTTTTTGATTGAATCAAGGATATTTAGTCCTTTTTCCTGAAGATAGCTGGAAAGATAAAGTGCCAAAAAAATCTTTGAAACGGAAGCAACATGGATTTTAGATTGAGATGTGAGGCTATCTTTTTTTTCAAGACTTTCATACCCGAAGGTATTTTTATAAAGCACCTGTGAGTTGGAAATTATTCCTACAGCCAAGCCTGCTAAATGATGCTCATTTACAGTTTGAATCAAGATTGAATCAAGCTGATCTTGTTCATTTTTGATGCTGATTGGGGGAGCTAAGTTGACTCTAGGAAAGCTTTGCCACCATTCTTTTGCCAGGAACAAAGCAAAAATAGTGGCAAGCCCAATCAGAATCCACTTCAGTGACTGCATCAGTTCTCTTGGTTTTGTTCAACCGAAAGCGCCCGTGCAGTGGGCATTTTGGAGACGTATTTTTTGGGAAGTTGCTTTTTCAAGTCATTCACAAATCGGTGAAAATCAACAGTAATGGTGTGTCGGGGTGAATTGATTTGCTTGAAATCAGGATTTCTGACCTCCTTTTCACAAAGTTCTTCCAAGTTCTCCGGACGTTTCCAATTCCCAATTAGCTCTTGTGCCATTAGTTTGCTTTGAAGCTCTGCGCCAGGCCAAATACAGCCGAGTGGTTGGAACATACCGATGAAGTGAAGATTGGTGATTTTAGGATGAAACATTTTAAGGTAAAGAGGGACCGGTCCTGAACTGTAATCAATAAAGTCTTTGTCAAAGAAAGGATGACTCAGCCAATAACCTGTACATGCAATGATGGTGTCGTACTCTTCTTCTTTTCCATCTTCAAAAACCACCTTTTTACCTTCAAATTTTTTGATGTCCATCCGCGGCTTGACTTTTCCATGTCGGATTTTGTGTAGCAATTCGTCATTGATGGTAGGGTGCGTAGCTCCAAAATGCTCTGTGGGCGGTCGAAGGCCGTAAGCTTCATTTTTTCCGATGATGATTCGAAGAAGAAGGGAATTCAAAAACATTCTGATTCTTGGTGGGATCCATTTAGACTGTTCTGCAACTTTATCCGAAGGCTTGCCAAAAATAAATTTAGGAACAATTCGATAGCCTCTTCTCCATGAAATGGCCGTTTTTTTGGATACCCTACTCGTCTCCACAGCTACGTCACAGGCGGAATTTCCTCCTCCAATGACCAGCACCCGCTTGTCTTTGAATGGGGCGGCTTTTTTATAGTGATGGGAATGGAGAAATTCTCCTGAAAACTCACCCGGGTAATTTGGGTACCGAGGTTTCCAGTGATGTCCATTAGCTACTGCCAGATGGGTGAAAAGCTCTTTTTCCTCTATTCCATCTTTCTCAGTGGTAATTTCCCAAGTCTCCTCATCAATCCACCGACAATGCTTGACCATTATGCCAAAACGAATATGGGGATAGAGATTAAAGTGAGCTGCATAAGCCTGAAAATAGCGTCTTAGCTCATCATGTGAAGGATAGTCGGCCGTCTCCGGATCAAAATCATCAAAGGTGAAGTCCTCGTATTGCGAAAGCGTTTTAGAAGAAATGATATGCGTAGTCTCAAATACACTTGAATGACTTTCGTCTTCAGAGTAGATCCAATTGCCCCCGACATCATGATTTCTATCAAAGGCAACCGCGTCGATTCCTTGATCTAGAAGGTTTTTGAGGGCAGTGATGCCTGATGGCCCAGCTCCGATGACAGCTACTTTATTCTTCATATGGTAATGTTGGAATTTCTCTTTTCTAGGGATGAGAAGTCACAATCTATCTGACTTCGATTCCAATCGCCCGCTTCGGTGGCTGCTTGATAGGTTGATTCTAAGAAGTCCAGCAGTGTTTTGGTGGGATCAGCTGCTTTTTGAACAGCCGCATAAGGCAGGATAAATTCACCTAAATCATCGCTCCAATAGGCCTCTTCAGGCTTGATTTTCTTGTTTTTAAAATCCGGATGGTTTGGATAGCAATAGGCGTAAAATACTGCCTGCTGAAAATGCTCCCCTCCAGGCCAAAAACCCACACTGAATACCTCATGCGAATAAGCTTCCTGCATGATTTCTTTGGCTAGATTGGGTACTTCTCCTTCGAATTCTGGGGCTGTGGCACCAGAAAAACGTGTATAGGCCAAATCAAATGACCCCCAAAAGAAATGGATAGGGCTGTTTTTTCCGCCGAACTTTGAGCGAAATACTGTCATCACGTTATGGATTTGAATCAGCGCTTTCCAGATATTCTTGGCTTCGTTTGGAAGGTAGGGTATTCTTTTGGTGTTTTGGTCGAATGGAATTGCATCAGGGATTTCATTTGGAGTCTTGGTGATTTTTACCTTGATCCCGATAAAATCTAATTTTTCACGAAGCTGTTCATAAAAACTAGCCACTGTTTGGTTGCCCAAGGAAAACCTGTCTCTAGTACCATTAGAAGATCGAACTTTCAGTTCATGCAGGGTAAAGTCAAATTTGATTTCAAAAATGCCTCCTTCATAGGGGATAGGACCGGTAGTCATGCCCTGGGCGTCCAAATAAAGGGCCACGTGCCAAGAGTGGTTTTGCCAAGGTGATTTTCCGAGCCGGACTTTTCCAACCATCTGTGACCATTGATGTAAAAGGTAAGCGGTGTCTTTGTATGCACCATATTCTAAAATGGGCCATTTTGCTTTCATACTCACAACAGAAAAATTTCCTTCAATTTAAATCATTTATTCAAAGCATTACAATAATTAGAGTTTCAAAAGGATTTTTTTAAGATTTTCCACTCCCTTTGTGGCTGGTTGGACAAGGTGCTTGGCTCGATGATGAAGCTTTGAGGAAGGAATATTTGGGTCAACGACATAGATTTCTGCATGGTCTGGCACGTAGGAAACCAAGCTCGCTGCCGGATATACCTCCAAGGAAGTACCTACAATCAAAAATATATCAGCCTCTTGGGCCAGTTCGATAGCTTCGAGCATTTTGGGTACAGGCTCTCCAAACCAAACCACATGAGGTCTAAGTTGACTTCCTTTTGCGCACTTGTCTCCTTTTTTGATTTCCCAATGATCCAATTCATAGACCAATTTTGGGTCGAGTGAACTCTGTGCTTTTTTTAATTCACCATGGAGATGCAATACTTTGGAAGATCCGGCTCTTTCGTGGAGATCATCGACATTTTGGGTGATGATGTGAACTTCAAAATGTTCTTCCAATTCTACTAATATCCGGTGTGCCAGATTAGGCTGGCACTCGTACATTTGCTTTCTTCGGAGGTTATAAAACTCTTGGACTAGATTCTGATTTCTGCGCCAGCCTTCCGGAGAGGCCACTTCCATGACATCATGACCTTCCCAGAGTCCGCCAGAGTCCCTAAAAGTTTTGATTCCACTTTCTGCTGAGATACCTGCTCCAGTGAGCACTACCAATCTTTTCATTTTAACTCCCAAATAATTTCTTTGAATTTAATAAGTATTCAAGAAAGCCAATTCCTCTTGATTGCAGAAGAATACTCCTGGGCAATTGACAAAAACCCAAATTGGTCAATTCACTTTGACGCTTTTATCCAAAAATTGGTGAAGGTTGGACAAAAAAAAACCGATCTTGGTGACCGGTTTTTATATTTTATTTTTTCTTCGAAAACCTTCCTCCCCGTTTTTTGGGCTCGGGCTGATTTTCGATGATTTCTATCGTTTCAGCATAGCTAAGCTTCTCAGCTTCCTTGTCCTTCGGGATTTTAAAGTTATTCTTTCCAAACTTGATGTAAGGACCCCAGCGACCATTTAGGATTTGAATATCAGGGTTTTCTTCAAAAGATTTAATATGCTTTTTAGCATCAGCTTCCCGCTTATCTTTGATCAATTGGATCGCCTCTTCTTCGGTAATGCTCAGTGGATCCTGCTCTTTTTGCAAAGAAACAAAGTTGCCATCATGTCGGATGTATGGTCCGAATCTTCCAATTGCGGCCACCATTTTTTTGTCCTCAAACATTCCTACATCGCGTGGGAGTTTAAATAACTCCAAGGCATCTTCGAGACTGATATTTTCGATAAACTGACCCTTTTTGAGGCTTGCATATTTTTTATCTTCGTCTTCGCTATCTCCGATTTGAACCAGGGGTCCAAATTTTCCAAGTCTTGCAGTAATCGGCTTTCCGCTTTCGGGGTGATTGCCGAGAAATCTACTGGAATTGACATCCTGACGTGATACTTGCTCTGTCTCTTCGACACTATGGTGGAATTTGCCGTAGAATGCATCAATCATATCCTGCCAGTCTTGTCCTCCTGCTGCAATGTCGTCGAATTCCTTCTCCACTTTGGCGGTGAAATTGAAGTCAATGACATTGGGGAAGTGCTCGACCAAGAAATCGTTCACAACCATGGCAATATTGGTTGGGAATAATTTCTGTTTTTCAGCGCCTGTAATTTCTGTCTTGGTGCTTTCCTGAAACTTTCCATCTGAAATAATCATCTCTTGATATTCGCGCGGATTACCATCCCGACTCTCCTTGATGACATATTCCCGTTTTTGAATGGTCGAGATCGTCGGTGCATAAGTAGACGGACGTCCAATTCCCAGTTCTTCCAGCTTCTTCACTAGACTTGCTTCCGTATATCTCGGTGCAGCACGGGTAAAAGACTCTCTCCCTTTCATTTCTTTCAAGTCCAGAGCCTGTCCAATTTGCATGGGTGGAAGGAGGGATTTGTTTTGAGTATCTTCTTCCTCATCATCATCCGTAGATTCTAAATATACTTTCAGGAATCCATCAAACTTAATTACTTCTCCATGAGCTGAAAGGGTCAAGTCTGAATTGGAAATATTGATTGACACATTGGTTTTTTCCAGCTGAGCGTCGGCCATTTGAGATGCAATTGCACGCTTCCAGATGAGTTCGTAAAGTCGTTGCTCGTTTCTGTCCCCGTCTACTTGTGCTCTTGAAAAGTCTGTCGGTCTGATAGCTTCGTGTGCTTCCTGAGCTCCCTCAGATTTAGTAGTGAATTTTCGTGCTTTGTGGTAATCGCTTCCGTATTCGCCTTTGATAGCGGATTCTGCCGAATTCATGGCCTCGTCAGATAGATTGACGCTATCCGTACGCATATAGGTGATTTTCCCCGCTTCATAGAGTTTCTGGGCCACTGACATGGTTTGGGCTACAGAGAAATACAGCTTGCGCGAAGCTTCCTGCTGTAAAGTGGATGTGGTAAAAGGAGGTGCCGGTGACTTTTTTGCCGGTTTTTTCTCGAGATTTCCAACAGAAAAGTCCGCGTCAAGGCATGCTTTTAGGAAGTCTTCCGCCTCTTGCTTGGTTTCAAATTTTCTGGGTAACTCAGCTTGAAAGGACTTACCATCCACTTCAAATTGAGCTGTAATTCGGAAAGTAGATTTGGCTTTGTGTGCTTCGATTTCACGCTCTCGCTCGACGATCAGTCGTACAGCCACAGACTGTACACGACCTGCCGAAAGTCCTGTTTTGATCTTTTTCCATAAAACCGGCGAAAGTTCAAACCCTACCAATCGGTCTAAAATTCTTCGAGCCTGCTGTGCATTTACCAAGTCATAATCGATTCCTCTTGGGCTTTCGATAGCCCGCTGAATGGCATTTTTGGTAATTTCCCGAAAGACAATTCGCTTGGTGTTTTCATCTTTCAGCTTGAGTACTTCTTTCAGATGCCAAGAAATAGCCTCTCCCTCCCGGTCATCATCACTTGCTAGGTAAATGGTGTCTGCATCCTTGATAAGGTTTTTGAGGTTTTTGATGACCTCCTTTTTATCTGGAGAAACCTCATAGGTTGGCTTGAAACGGTTTTTAATATCGATGGCCTTGTCTCCTTTGGGCAGATCTCGGATATGTCCGTAACTGGACGCAACTTTAAAATCCTTCCCCAAATAGCCTTCAATGGTTTTGGCTTTAGCAGGTGACTCGACGATTACTACGTTTTTGGACATAAAAATTTTAGAATTAGGCTCGAGGGCTTGTTTTGAAAAGCTAAAAATAGAGGGCATTGTTTTCACCTGCAACTATTAATAATTCAGTTGATTGAATGGCAGGGTGATTGTGCACTTATATGTATGTAGGGAGCTAATCAAAAATTTTATCCAAAATGAAGCATTTATTTTTAATGAGGCATGGGGAGGCCAGTTTTTCAGCAGATTCAGATTTTGAAAGAACTCTTACTTCAAGAGGTCGGGAAAAAATAGCACGTATTGCAAAAAGCTTCAATGAAAACACCCCTGAAATAGACTTTATGTATTGTTCTAGTGCTACTAGGACGCAAGAAACAGCGAAGATTTTTTCCGAAACGGTACTGATCAAGAAGCAAGAATTTACCCGAATTATCTACGATGGGGATATGCGGGACTTGATGGATTTGGTCGAAAATTGTCCAGATGAGTTTGACAGACTTCTAATTGTTGGGCATAACCCGGTAATCAGTATGCTCGCCTCTAGTCTCTGCGATGGGATCTATCGAAATATGCAACCTGGGGACTTGATTTCTATACAGTTTCCGCTTGAATCCTGGAATTCTGTAACTTTTGGTAGCGGAATCTTACTCGAGATTATGAGTTAAAAACCAAGGCCGGATTTCCGGCCTTGGTTTTTTTTCAATCCATTTGGTTTCCAAAGAAAATCGCATTTAAGAAGAGCTTATTGGTTCCAAACCAAGCCCCTCTGAAATTAGGGTTGTCGAAGAAATGAACGACTCTTCCACGTCCCGATGAAGAAATGAGCACACTGGCGCTTTGCTTGAGTTTCTCAAGGTTTTGGTCTGAAATATAACCGCCTAGGTGTGGGTTCTCGGTGTACTGGATAGGCGTGAGGTATTTGTTTTTGCTAGGTTGGATGAAAATATTGCTGTTTCTGTAGACAGGGATATTTTTCATTTGGTATCCGTAAGCAATGGGATGAGTCAAGTCCAGCTCTGCCATATAAATACTACCTCCTACAGCTTTCGCCCCTTCGAAATCACGGCTACTTGCAAAAGGAAGAGATTCAGGTTCTGCTTTTTCTTCAAGTTCTACTGCAGATTCATTGGTGATTCCCTGCCGATTGAGCCAAAGGCTTGCACTTTTGAGTGAAACAACGGTTCCTCCTCGCTGAATCCAATCTTTGAGGTGCTCAACAGCCGAATTAGAAAGGCTGTTGTAATTACCGGATGCCAGTATCAGCGTATTGTAATCAAATAGGTTTACCCTTCCAAAATCATCTGTATTTACTTTGGTAATCGGCATTCCAACCTTTGAGTCTAGCAAATGCCAAATTTCACCGGCTTCATAGCTAGAAACACCCGGTCCCACTAGCATAATGACTTTTGGCTGCTGAACAGCACCCACCGAATTGGAGCCCAAATCAATGCCTGAAAGGTTTAGCCCCGTTTCTACCTTATATACTTTCTGCTGATTTTTATTGGCGATGTTTTTCAGCTGTTCGATCACTTCTGTATCCTCGATTTTTTGGAAACCCATCGGAATCATTAGCGTCCCTGCTGCAAAATCTACCGCACCTTCTTGAGTTTGCGATCGAAATGGTCGGTTGACTACCTCTACATGAATGCCTGCTTTTTGTAGCTCATAAAGTGCCTTCGGCGCAAAGTAATCTGACCAGTCAATGAGATAGGCATAAGCTTTTCCTTCAGGAAACTCGAAAGAAGGTTTTGCTACCTCTTTTACTTCCTCGCCTGCTTGAGCAGATGGTGCAGGGGCGAAAGGCATCCCATAAGCTGCCGCCATGGTCCAGGCTGATGCATCGTAAAAAACCGAATCAGCAAATTCTTTTACGTATTCAAACATGGTGCGAACCATGCGGTATTGAGGTTGTGCGGTAGGGACCACCCATGATTTTCCTTTTTTGAAGGTGTTATTTCCAACCTTCAAATCAGCATTATTTTCATAGACATCAATCTGATGATCAAGTAGAAACTGAACAAAGAGTCTATTTCTACTTTCGTCATATTCATCTCCAAACACATAGTTTTTTGCCGGGTCTTTTCTTCCTTCAGCAACAGCCGTTTCGAAAAATTCCCGAAGATAATCATGCATGTATTCCCGATTATCAATAGCAGCTTCTAAGGTAGCTAGGGAGTTGACCACATGATTTCGAATGGTGAATGCAAAAGAGATATCGCCTCGCTGACTAGCTTGAAGATGGCCACGGCTACTGGCCGTCTCGAATACCAAGCCCAAGCCACCATGAATATCGGGGTAAGTGGATCCATAGCCAGGATAGCTATTGTCAAAAACCTCTTTTGTCCAATAAAGACTACCGATTTCATCCATGTATTTCGCAAAATAGCTGGCAAAAATCGGGTTGATTTCATCGTAGTTTTTTCTTGGAACTACAGGGTTTTCGGATCCAAAAGGTTTGGTTGGTTCGAAGAAATAAGTGCTATTCGTGCCCATTTCGTGAAAGTCAGTGGTCACATTAGGATACCACTGATGATACCATGCTACTTTCACTTGTGATTCAGGATGGGCAAGAGG
>LJXT01000162.1 GCA_001314815.1 Algoriphagus marincola HL-49 | reverse complement strand
GTGCGGAGTTGCAGCTATTGTAGGGCCTAAGGCTAGTCTTCAGAATCTAGAAGGGATACTTGCCTTGCAGCACCATAGAGGGCCTGATTTTACAGGATATTGGGTTGAACCAAATCAAATTGCTCTTGGTCATAATAGACTCTCAATTATTGACCTCTCAGCTGCTGCTAATCAGCCTTGTGTATCCTCGGATGAAAGATACCACTTGGTTTTCAATGGAGAGATTTACAATTACCTTGAATTAAAGCAAAAACTTCGCTTTGATTTTGAATTCAAAACCAATTCTGATACGGAGGTACTACTCGCTGCATTTATAAAATGGGGCAAAGATTGCCTTGCAGAATTAAATGGGATGTTCGCTTTTATCATTTGGGATAAAAAAGACCAATCCCTTTTTGCTGCTAGGGACCGATTTGGGGTGAAGCCATTATATTTTTCCCAGCTTGCAGATTCTTTGATTTTGAGTTCTGAGATTCGTCCTCATTGGCAAATTGGTATTCCCAAAGTTCCAAATTCTGATGTTTGGCATTCCTATTTGACCAAAGGACAATATGGCATGCCTGACGAGACATTCTGGAAAGGAATTCATCAAATCCCTGGAGGTCACTACCTGACCTTCAAAAATGGTGATATTGAAATTCAATCCTGGTATGACTTCGTCGCCAGGTCTATGGCACTGATGAATCATCAGGAAAATGATGAGGAAGCTTACATTCTTGATTTGCTCAAGGACTCCGTACAGCTACGGTTTAGGGCAGATGTTCCAGTTGGTTTTAATTTGAGTGGTGGACTGGATTCCAGCACCTTGTTGGCATTAGTTTCTGATGCTTATCCAGATGAAAGTAAAATAGAGGCATTTACGTTCTTCACAGGTGATGAGCGATATGACGAACTGCCTTGGGTTCGGCAGATGCTTGTTGGAAAGCCTTACCCTCTGAATACCTGTAAGCTGGAAGTGTCAGATATTCCTCACCTCACTCAGAAAATAGCCTCGGTTCAGGATGAACCTTTTGGAGGTATTCCTACTCTTGCCTATGCTAAGGTATTTGAAGAAGCGAGAAAGAAAGGCATCTTGGTTTTGTTGGATGGTCAAGGCTCTGATGAGGCCTGGGCCGGCTATGATTATTATTTAAAAAACACTACATCCTTGATTCAGGGGACTAATACCTCGCCCGTTAGGCCGGAAGCCCTCACGAATAGCTTAAAGAGCATGGGGAGCAGAGAAATACCTATGCCATTCTCAGATGAACTGTTGAACAAACAATTTCGAGACATATTCTACACAAAAATCCCCCGTGCGCTTAGGTTTAATGATAGGGTAAGTATGGCTTTTAGTACTGAGTTGCGCGAACCTTTCTTGGATTATAGGCTGGTTGAATACGTCTTTTCAAGATCCAGGGATTTTAAAATTAAAGATGGTCAGCAAAAATGGCTCCTACGAAAAATTGCTGCTAAATACTTGGGAGATGATATCGCACTAGCTCCCAAAAGACCACTTCAGACTCCCCAGCGTGAATGGCTTGGTGGTCCCCTAGCCTCATGGGTAGAAGAAAAACTTGAATTTCTTAAAGCAAATATTGATTGGTTTGATCCAGAAAGCTTAGATGTGATTTGGAAAGAGTATAAAAATGGAAATCAAGAGAATAGTTTTTATATCTGGCAGTGGGTAAATACAGCGGAGGTATTGCAATGAGGCGAATTTGTTTTTTAATCCCCGACGGCGTTGGTATTCGCAACTATCTGTATTCTGATATACTTCGAGATTTAAAAACAGAAGGTTTTGAGCTTTCTGTATGGCATGGCCTTGATCCAAAAATCATAGATCAATCCCAACTAAGAATAGGTTTTAGGCCGGAATCTTTTCCCCTTGCTACTTTCAAAGAAGATGCAGTCACTCAGCTTTTCAGGGAGTCTACCTGCTATGCTCGTCTGTTGAGGGGACAAGAAATCACCTCAAACCCCACAATTCTGTTGAATTGGCATAATGGGAAATTCTCTTTTCAAAAGAAAATGCTCATTAAGCTTTCTGAATTGCTAGGTAGGACATTCAGGAAGTATGAGAATATTCTCCAAACAGAAAAACTTCTAGTTTCACGGCTAAGAGGTAGTCAAGCATATAAAATCTATAAAAAGCAGCTTTCTGAAATCAGGCCTGATGTTTTGTTTTGTACTCATCAACGAATGCCGGCAGCGACACCTGCGATGCTGGCAGCATCAGATCTCGGCATAAAGACAGTAACAGCTATTTTTTCTTGGGATAATTTGCCAAAAGCAAGGCTCGCAATCCGCCCGGATTACTATCTAGTGTGGTCTGAATATATGGCAAAGGAACTACAGTTTTTTTATCCAGAAATCAAGGAAGACCAAATACGTGTCACTGGAACACCTCAGTTTGACTTCTATACAAAGACTGATGATATCATGTCCAGAGAAGGATTTGCAGCCGAATTTGGACTTGACCCTGAAAAGAAATGGGTTTGTTTTTCAGGCGATGATGCTAAAACTTCACCTCATGATTCCTCCTATCTCAGAGATGTGGCAGAGGCACTCGCTGATCAGCAAGATATACAGCTTATTTTCAGACAAGTACCGGTAGAAACCACGGCAAGATATAGCAAAGTTCTGGAGGATTTTCCGAACGTAGTTCATGTCAACCCTTTCTGGGAAAAGGGGAAATATTGGCAACAGTTTTTCCCATATCCGAAAGATGTTTCGCACTTGGTCAATTTGGCCTATCACTGTGCTACGGTAATCAATATTGGTTCCACAATGGCATTGGATTTTGCGCTTTTTGATCATCCTGGTCTTTTTTTGAAATATGATCATGAAAAAAATCAAGAGTGGAAAACCGAAACAGTATACCGGTTTCAGCACTTCAAATCTATGGATGGGCTTGATGCAGTTGGCTGGATTAATTCCAAGGATGAAATCCTGACTAAAGTCCGACTAGCAATCGATCATCCAGATAAAATAGCCACCGACCGACAAGTGTGGCTTAAAAAAATAACTGTGAATCCAAGGGTACAACCTGCCTCTAAAAGAATTCTACAAGAATTGAAAAACCTGATCTAACTCGAAAATGCACATTTGTTTTTTATCCCAAGAGTTTCCTCGAAAAGGAGCTTCTCACGGGGGAATAGGTACCTTTTTAGCCACTTTCACTCGATCCCTCATCAACCGTGGTCATCAAGTTACGGTGGTCGGTGTGACAGGAAGTAAGTTTGAAGATCAGATGATGGATGGAGTTCGTGTTGTGAATTTTCCGGGAAGCAAAGCTCAGTTGATTGCATGGTGGAGAAATTACCAGCGCGTAGATGATTTTTTGACTACTCTTCACAAAGAGCATCCCATTGATATTGTAGAAGGATCAGAGCTAACCTTGGCATTTTTGAACAAAAAGAAGGGGATAAAATATGTAATCAGATTGCATGGTGGACATCATTTTTTCGCAGAAGGAGAAAAGAGAAAAGTTAACAAGTGGAAGGCTTATCAGGAGAAAAAATCATTTTCAAAAGCAGATGCTTTTATTGCTGTTTCCAATTATGTAAAAACGCATACTGAAAAATTTCTTTCATACCACTCTAGGCCGATCGAGGTGATCAACTACCCAATAAACCTAGATAAATTCTATCCTTCAAATCCAAAAAAAGTCAAACCATTTAGATTGGTTTTTGCAGGTACAGTATGTGAAAAAAAGGGTATAAGGCAATTGATGCAGGCTATCCCATCCATTGCTTCAGATTTTCCTGATGTTCATTTGGAAGTGTTTGGTAGGGATTGGATGTTCCCAAACGGAAAATCTTTTATAGAGTTTTTGAAGGAAACGATGCCAAAAGTTGCCTTGGAAAAAACGACTTTCCATGGTCCTGTGGCCCATGATGAGCTACCCGGCCACTATGAACAAGCAGCAATCTGTATATTCCCCTCTCATATGGAAACGCAGGGTTTGGTGGCTCCGGAGGCTATGTCGATGGAGAAAGTAGTGGTTTTTTCTAAAACGGGTCCAGGTCCTGAGACAATCAGCCATGGAGTAGATGGCTGGCTATGTGACCCTCATTCTCCTGAAGATATTTCGAAAACCGTGAGGGAGGCATTCAGCAAGGTGGATGAATTCGAAAAAATTGGTAAAGCAGCTAGAAAAAAAGTGATCTCCAAATTCGAAACCGAAATGGTCACCGATAAAAACCTTGCTTTTTACCAAAAGTTGATAGCCAAAAAATGAGGTTTTTGGTCGTAGGCCATGTAGTTCATAAGTATCAAAATGGTTCATACTATGCCTATGGACCCTATGTCAGGGAAATGAATCTCTGGTTTAAGTATGTGGACAAGGTTATTATAGTGGCACCTTTGAACAAGGAAATCGATCCAGATCCGATCGATTTACCCTATGAGCACGATCAGGTAATGTTTTTTCCAGTTCCTGAGTTTTCTACCCAGTCTGTAAAAAATATTTTCTCTACGCTTTTTCACTTACCCGGAATTTTCTGGACTGTAATAACTGCCATGCGGTCGGCAGACCATATTCATTTACGTTGTCCTGGAAACATGGGCTTAATTGGGGCTTTGGCGCAGTTTTTCTTTAGGAATAAAAATAAAACAGCTAAGTATGCTGGCAATTGGGATAGGAGCAGTGATCAACCTTATAGCTACAGGTTGCAGCAAAAAATTATATCTAGTCCATTTTTAGCTCCAAAAATGAGAGTTTTGGTTTACGGTGAGTGGCCAAACGAAACCGAAAATATTGTCCCGTTCTTCACAGCTACCTATTCAGAAAGAGATATTATTCCCTTATCCAATAAAGAAATAAACCTGAAGAAGGAAATAAACCTCATATATGTTGGGGGCTTATACGATGGAAAGCAACCCCTGATTTCGGCAAAGGTGTTGTTGCAGCTAATCAAAAAAGGTTATGCTGTAAAGCTCGATTATTTTGGAGAGGGGCCCGAGAGAAAATCAATTGAAGAATTTCGAGATGGTAATGGTCTAGAGAATTCACTTTTCCTACATGGAAACGTAAAAGCAGATCAGGTGAAAAAAGCCTTTCAAGAGGCTCATTTTCTTATTTTCATTTCGAAAAGTGAAGGATGGCCCAAGGTTGTGGCCGAGTCTATGTTTTGGGGATGCTTGCCCGTAACCACTGCTGTTTCCTGCGTGCCTCAGATGCTTGATTTTGGAAATCGTGGGGAATTGGTAAACGGTCATGTGGACGAGATTGCTGAGCGTGTTGAACACTTGATATTGGCCCCTGACTTATATCTTCAAAAATCCCAAAAGGCAGCGGTCTGGAGTAGATCTTACAC
Organism: Algoriphagus marincola HL-49; assembly: GCA_001314815.1. Lineage (GTDB taxonomy): Bacteria > Bacteroidota > Bacteroidia > Cytophagales > Cyclobacteriaceae > Algoriphagus > Algoriphagus marincola_A. The sequence continues at coordinate 1,704 of LJXT01000162.1, read as the reverse complement.
ACTGGAGCGCTTTGAATCTGAAATTAGATCGTTGATTTACCCAGAGAGTTTAGCGGGATGAGAATTTTGCAATTGATAGATACTTTGGATCCCGGAGGAGCAGAGCGAATGGCTGTGAATATGGCGAATACATTCCATGAAATACAAATCCCCAATTGTCTGGTTGTCAGTAGATCTCAAGGCCAACTAGGCTCCCTAATCATAGATCAAAATTCGGTTTCCATACTGGGGAAGAAAAATACGCTTGATATAAAAGCCTTTTTGAAGTTACGGACTATTGTACAAAAATTTAGGCCAGATATTATTCATGCTCACAGTACCTCTATTTACTGGGCTATTGGACTTAAGTTTATCTTTACAGGGGCCAAACTCATTTGGCATGATCACTTGGGAATAAGTGAGGATGTCATAAAAAACAATCCCCGTCATGAGCTCAAATGGATGGCGCCATGGATAGACTTGGTAATTACTGCTAATGAATCAACGGCTGCTTTTTGGGTAGATCAAAAGTTTAAGAGTGCAGACAAAATCCAATACCTAGCAAATTTCCCTTACTTGAAAGTCAAGAAAAAAGTAAAAAGTGATGTTTTTACTTTTTTGCACTTGGCTAATTTCAGATCAGAAAAGGGCCAAAAAACCTTGATCTTAGCATCTAAAAGATTGTCCGATACAGGGTTGAAATTCAAGGCTCGGTTAGTAGGGAAAAAAGTCGATATTGACTGGTGGGAAGCCTGTAGTCAAATGATTCCGGAATTAGGGCTGGCAACTCATGTTTTTTTGGAAGAGGCAAGAGCTGATGTGGATCAATTAATGGCAGAAGTAGATGCCGGGCTGGTGGCCTCGGATAGGGAAGGTTTACCCGTTGCTTTGTTGGAGTATGGCCTGGCAGGTCTTCCCGTAATCAGTACTAATGTTGGGCAATGCCCCACGGTACTGGAAAAGGGGAAGTACGGTGAGCTTGTGAATCCGGGAGATGCAATTGGCTTGGCGGATGCTATGGAAAAGCTGATGGCAAACTCACAAACTGCCAAAGAATCAGGTCAACGATTTCAAACCCACATTCATGAATCCTACGGGGCCTCATTTTTTATTGAAAAATATTCGGATATTTTGGAACGAAATTTTCATCTGAAACTAAATTAAAATTGATAAAGTATCTTATTCAAAATAAGTACCCCGTTGTACTGATAATAATCCATATTTTATTGGGTTTTTCAGCCACACTGACCCCTTATGCGATAATTGCTTGGTTTTATCTAGTTCTTATCACATCAGCTATCCAAGTTTTCAAGGAGAAGGATTCAATTTTTGTTTTGGTTTCTTTGATTTTTTACCTGATTTCATTCGAATTGATTTCTAGGATGGCCCGAACTTCACCTTTTATTCCTTATGAATTAGGTAAGTATTTGCTTTGCACTGGACTAATATTTGGTTTGTTGCGGTATAGGACATTTGGGATCATGGGCTGGATTATGCTAATTTCTTTGATCCCTGGTTTTTTTATTGATGTGTCAGGCCTGGTTCAGCAGTCAGATATTATTTTTAATATCCTTGGTCCAATAAATGTGGCTTTAGCCATAGCATTCTTCAATAGAAAGCGATTGACTTCTCTCCAATTAGGTAAAATTCTCAGACTGATGATTTACCCAATTTTGGGAGTATTGGCCTATACATTTGTGAAAACTCCTGATTTTGACGAAGTGG
>LJXT01000161.1 GCA_001314815.1 Algoriphagus marincola HL-49 | reverse complement strand
CTCAGAACCCCTACTGATCGTCGCCTTGGTGAGCCGTTACCCCACCAACCAGCTAATCAGACGCATGCCCATCTTATACCGATAAATCTTTAATCATCATTCCATGCAGAGCAATGATACCATGGGGTATTAATCCGGATTTCTCCGGGCTATCCCCCTGTATAAGGTAGGTTGCATACGTGTTACGCACCCGTGCGCCGCTCTCAAAATACCCGAAAGTATCTCTACCGCTCGACTTGCATGTATTAGGCCTGCCGCTAGCGTTCATCCTGAGCCAGGATCAAACTCTCCATTGTAAATTATCTATAACTGACAGCTTTTCAACTCGCGTTGTTTATAGCTGTCAACCTGTCTAGTTCTCAGGTATTATTTGCCTTACATCACTTCAAAGAACTTTTTTCTTGACATTTCAAGAAATTGTGAGGACTATCTTCCCCAAAAGCGAGTGCAAATATCGAGGAATATTTTTGACTGGCAAAAACATTTTTTAAATATTTTTTTCTTCACCACTTTTATCTTTTCAAATTCAAATTTCTTCAGGGCTTTTCCTGAATTGGGAGTGCAAACATAGCGCAGTTGTTCAGAAAAGACAAACAAAAAAACCCTAAAAGTCTTATTTTTTTTGACCATTTACAGAGACTGCCTCGCTATCAGCTTTTTGGCTTCTTATAAATCGGCACGGTACTGCAAGGTTCACCAAACATCAGTGTTTTGGAGATAGGCTGAATCTTGGAAACAAGCTTTCCATAGGCATACAATGGAATCTCAATTGAACTACATCCTTTTATGACTACGGGACGATCCTGAAACTCTTCCAAGTCAAGGCTGTCTACCAAAACGTTGACAATATTTAATTCTAAGTCTTCAAAATCACCAATTGCAAACCCTTTGGCCACTGGTTGAAGATAAGAGGCTACCAACATATAGGCCCAGGTAGGAACTATCGCATCAGCACTGCAAAAAATCGCCACCCACTTGTTTTTATACTGTTCCCAATCCAACTCCTTCAATGATTTGCGAAAATCCTGCTCTTTCAAAATCAACTCCTGAAACAGAAAATCTTTTAAATCAAACCCAACACGCTCCTCTCTTGGATAAATTTCTTCCAAATTCAAAGACTTAATTGGGCTTTTCGCCACTCTATTTACAATTTCACTCATCAGGCAAATGGATTTTTCTTACTCTTCATAACTCTAAATTCCTTCAAATAATTCGGAGTAAAGTAGGGTATACTCTCAAATCGCTCGTTTTGATAGTTCTCCCAAGCTAATTCACCAATGGAAGATGCATTTGGCAAGCTGTCTAAGAAGTAGGCATTTGGGCTATTGATTACCTGACTTGCCTTTTCATTGGCATTTCCGACAAAACACACTTGGCCTTCCTTCAAATATTCTTGGAAAGAATCAGTCTCCAGAATTTCACTATCGATACCTGCAATCTGCTTTCCCTCCGAATCGAAAACCTCTCGGTACACCTCCATTCTTCTTGCATCTAGCATGGCAATTATAGTAAACCCTGGTTTTTGACTACGGGCTAGGTGGGCCAGCCCCTTTAAGGTATCTATTGCCAACAATTTAATATCTAAAGAAAAAGCTAAACCTTTCGCTGTCGAAGTACCTATACGTAATCCCGTATATGATCCTGGCCCTTCAGATACTGAAACAGCCTTTAAATCATGAAAGCTAGATCCAGCTTGATTCATCACCTGATTCATTAACAATGGTAACATGCGAGAATGCGCACCTGATTCCAAATGACTTGCTGAGGCTACAAGCCGTCCTCTGTCATGTAAAGCCACCGAACAATTGTCTGTGGCAGTCTCCAATGATAGAATCAAAGCCATTATTCCGACTTAGCAGTGAGAATTTGCCCCATTTTATCTGGAGTATTAAATAATTCCATCGCTTTCTCAATGACAGAATCATTTTGAAGGCTCGCCTGAATCATCCCCTCCTGAAAATAGTAACGAGATATAATTTCTTCCCGAAGTGCTTTTCTAATTTCTTTCTGGTAGGAAACCAAATCCTGCTCCTTATTGTGTATAATCCGCTTTTCCAAAGCCTCCACCTGCTCTTTGATTTCAGAATAATATGGAGCCTGCTCTGCTAGTTCCTTCATATCCTCGACGGACTTCTCCAAATAGGTGGTGTAATCATACTCTCTATCAGAAAGAAAACTTACAAAATCCTCATAGAGCTCATCACTCACTTCAAACGCTTCAATATTTGCCACTGCCGGTTTGGAATAAAAATATTGCGTAGCAAAATCGAAAACATGATTACCCGCTACTAGACTGTAGGTAATCGGGGAAAATCTATATGCTTCCACCGTCTCATCCGGTTCGATTCCTGCCCCATCCAAAACTGTTCTGCCACTTTGTGTTTTAAAGGCTTGACGAAGTGAATCAGGTACTGATCGGATTTCGCCCTCTTCCCTACTCAATGCATAATCAATAGCCTGAATACATCTGCCGCTTGGGATATAGTATTTTGCGGTAGTCACTTTTACCTGCGCATTATAAGTGAGGGGAATCGTCGTCTGTACCAAGCCTTTACCAAATGACTTCCTTCCTACCAAGACTGCTCTATCATAATCCTGCAAGGCTCCAGCCACAATCTCGGAAGCAGAAGCACTACGCTCATTCAACAAAATCACCAAGGGAATATTCTTATCCACCGGAGTCTTTGAAGTCTTATAGGTACGGTTTACATTTTCAATCTTACCTATTGTCTTGACCACTTCCTTACCTTTCGGAATAAACAAATTCACAATCTCAACCGCTTCAGATAATAGTCCTCCTGGATTATCTCGGAGGTCCAATACCAATTTTTCGGCACCCTGTGCTTTTAAGTCCACCAATGCATTCCGAACTTCTGCTGAAGCATTGGTCGTAAAATCACTTAATTTGATATACCCAGTAGATGCATCCAATTTGCCATAGTAGGGCACATTTTTAAGAGAAATTTTCTTTCGCACCAATTCAAATTCCAAAGTATCCGTATCTCGCAATACACTGACCTTGACGGGAGTATTTTCTGGGCCTTTTAGCAATTCAGATACTTCTGAGGTATTCTTCTGAGAGACATCCACAGTATCCACTTTTAGGAGTTTGTCTGCAATTTTCAAACCTGCATTTTGAGCTGGAAAACCGGTATATGGCATAATGATCATGCTACCCTCTCCTCTAGCGCCGATTAAAGCCCCTATTCCACCATATTCTCCAGTGGTCATCATGCGAAAATCCTCAGACTCTTCCTCCGGAATATACTCTGTATATGGATCAAGCTCATCTAGCATTGCCTGAATACCAACGGTAACCAATTCATCAGGATCGATCTCATCTACGTAATAAGAGTCCAACTCTCTGACAAGTGTGGCGAAAATGTCTATGTTCTTCGCGATTGCAAAAAGCTTGTCATTTTTCACCGTAAACGCCACAGAACCTGCTAACAGAAAAAATCCGATTAGGGTGCCAAGAAGAATTTTTGTCTTGGTTTTATTCATTTTCATTTTTTTGTTCCTTATTAATTCGGTGCAAAATAAGTTTGATCTTTTCTTCCACCTGCTTAAACTCCATGATGTCTGATGAGACATAAATTAAGCCAATAAATAATCGACTCGAAGATTCTGAAAGCAAATGTTTGTTAATACGATAAGCCTCCCGCATTCTGCGTTTCATCAGATTGCGAGATACAGCCTTATTGATTTTTCGCTTTGAAACCGAAAAAAGGACTTGCGGGCAATCCCCATTGGTCTCTTCTCCCTCGAGGTAAAGTACCTTGAAGGGATACAAAAAAAAAGAGGAACTTTTATCAAAAAGTTCCTTGATTAGTTTTTGGCTATGAAGCCGTTCAGATTTAGGAAGTCTGAAATTCATTGCAAGGATGCTTAATGCATGCAACTTACAAAATCTACCTCAATATTATTTCTTGAGTGTTTTCTCAGAAGAAACGCTAAGCTTCTTTCTTCCTTTTGCTCTACGAGCCTTAAGCACTCTTCTACCATTAGCAGAAGACATTCTTTCACGGAATCCGTGCTTATTCTTTCTTTTTCTATTGGAAGGCTGAAATGTTCTTTTCATGATCGAATATCTTTATTTTATTGCTTTCGTTTCTTGACTTTTGGACTTTGACCCCAAAAAGGACTGCAAAGATACGTAGTCAATTTTGAAATACAAATACACCATAAATATTTGTCTCATTGAATCTGATAAATTTATGATCCATTACCAGCTTTCTGTACAATACCCTACCTCTCAGTTCTTGGAAGTCTCCATAAGTTTCCAAGTATCAGCTCCGGGGAAAATATCCCTAAAACTTCCCATATGGCGTGCCGGAAGGTACCAAGAGGCTAATTATGCAAGATTTATAAGAGGTTTTGCAGTAAAGGATTTCTCCGAAGAAGAGGTTCCATTCATGAAAGTCTCAAAAGCTATTTGGCAATTTGAGGCTAGCAAAGGGGGAGAATATTCTGTCAAATACCAGTTTTTTGCCGGACAAATGGATGCCGGATCTTCATGGATAGACGATGAGCAGGTGTATCTGAATCTAGTCAACTGCTGTATGGAGGTCAGTGGAGTAGCTCCCACGGAATGTCAGGTTCAGACCCGTTTCCCCTATCCTGTCAAGGTAACTACTCTTGACTCGATAAATTCAAACCAATTCAGTGCAAGTAGTTTCCAGCAATTGGCAGATTCAACCATTCTGGCTACTAAGCAGATCATGCACAGTAAATTCGAGGTGAATTCTGTCAAATTTCACTGTTGGTTTAAAGGAGATATCTATTTCAACAAATATGAATTCCTAGAATCCCTTCAAAAAGTTGCTGAGAAGCTAATCAATGACTTTGGGGTGTTTCCAGAAAAGGAATATCATTTCATTTTTCAACTTCTCCCTTATACTCATTATCATGGGGTAGAGCATAGACGAGGAACTGTGATTACTTATGGCCCAGCAGAAAGCCTCAAAAATCCCAAAAACTATCATGAACTTATGGGTATCAGCAGCCATGAGCTCTATCATGCTTGGAATGTCTGCAGAATCCGGCCAAAAGCACTTCTTCCGTATGATTTTAGTGTGGAGAACTATACCGATTCAGGATGGATTTTGGAGGGAATCACCTCTTACATGGGGGACCTCTATTTACTCAAATCCGGTTTTTGGTCACTATCTGAGTTTCTCGATAAACTTCAGCGAACTGTTCAACGAGTTTCGGAAGACTTTGGATGGAGACATCAAAGCATCTTAGAATCTTCCTTTGACACCTGGATAGATGGCTACCAAAAGTCTATTCCTGATCGGAGACAAAACATTTATTCCAACGGGGCACTTATTGCACTTGCTTTGGACATCCATCTTTTGAATGATGGCTTATCTCTATCAGAGTTCATGCAGATTGCTTGGAAAAGATTTGGAAGTAAAATGCGGGGCTATCAGGAATATTCTTTTTGGAGAGAGGTAGAAAAAGTCAGCAGAAAATTTGACTTCATGGGTTTCTACAGTCGATACATTTCAGGAAAAGAGTCCATCATAGAGCATTTAAAAGAGATTTTGCCAATTCTAGGAATTAAGCTAGAAGAGGGTTTCCAAAATGATTATCTCAGAAACAATTTGGGTGTTCTCCTGGAAGGTGAATCCGTAAAAAAGATCCATCCGGATAGCTTCGCCTACCAAGTGCTCATGCTTGGTGACGAAATCAAAAATGTAAGTCCGAAAGGTGAGCTAGAGGTTCATCGGGTCAATGGAAATTCTTACTCTTATAAAATCAAGGAATCATCGACTCAGTTTTTCCCGGAATACAAATTTCAAATTGAGCAAGAAACTCCTCAGCGAGAAAAGTGGATGCAATAAAAAACCTCGGAATCTGAAATCCCGAGGTTTGTTAAACTCTAAACAATCAATTCTTAGATAGCATAAGCCCGGTCGCCTGGCTTCAAGTCAATACATCCATCATATCGACCGGGTACTTCTACGTAATTCAAAGCCTGGGTAGCCCCAATTTCTGAAGTAAAATATCCCAATACGGTCAAATCTTTGAGCATAGCAATAATCTGTGGCTCCTGATTTTCTGAACTTTTGTATTGCTCATACATGCCATTCAAATAAGCCAAACGATCCTCGGCGCTAGCTTTTTCAAATTCTACACCTTTTGAATCTTTGAAATCCTTACGAATCATATTCAACCCATCCACAAAAGTCTTCTGTTGGTTTTCATCGTAAGTGTCTTTGACCATCATGACCATGAAAGTACCGATTTCGGCAGCCTTTGCCCCAGGAGTATCAGTCTCTGGAATAATCGTATCTCCAATTTCATCCAAAAAAGCGATGTCTTCTGGACTGAAATCCAATCCTTCAATTTGTTTATCCGGTGCACATCCTGTCAGAATAGCGGTAGCTCCGACCATGGTTCCTCCCATCATCAGGACTACGCTTTTGAGTGCATCTCTTCTGTTCATATTCATAGTTTCTCTGTTTTCTGATTAAAGATTCTGACGCTTCAATTCTTCTACTGCAAAATTTGCAGCTCTCGCTGTCAACGCCATGTAGGTCAAGGATGGGTTTTGAGCAGCAGCAGAAGTCATGCAAGCTCCATCTGTGACAAATACATTTTTGGCATCCCAAACCTGATTGTTTCCATTCAGTACCGATGTTTTTGGATCACGACCCATACGAGCGGTTCCCATTTCGTGGATACCCTGACCAAATGTATAGCCTGCATCGTAGGTTTGCACGTCTTTGAATCCAGCTACTTCGAGCATTTCAGCTGCATCAGCCATCATGTCTTTCCGCATGTTTTTCTCATTCTCCTTGATCTCCGCGCTCATTACCAAAGCTTCCATTCCCCACTTGTCCTTCACGGTATCGCTGAGACGGATATGGTTGTCATGATAAGGGAGAATCTCTCCAAAAGCAGTAAATCCAATGCTCCATGGACCTGGCTGAGTCAAGGCATCCTTCATTGGCGCACCAAAGTTCAATTCGGCAACGTCTCTACTCCATCCGCTTCGGCTTGCACCACCTTGGTAACCGAATCCACGTACGTAATCTCGTTTTTCACCATTTAAGTTTCGGAATCTAGGGATGTAAAGGCCTGTAGGTCTTCTACCGAAATAGTATTTATCCTCATATCCATCGATGGTTCCTCTTGCTCCTAATCG
>LJXT01000001.1 GCA_001314815.1 Algoriphagus marincola HL-49 | reverse complement strand
AAAAAAATCAGAAAGCGTAATCAGGGTCTCACTCATAGGAGGTCGAAGATAATCCTGAAATATGTATTAGAAAATCTGCTACGGCTTAAAAATGCTTTAAAATCAGATGTTTCACTTCACTTTTCAATCTCACCGTAGCGTTGCTACGCTTCGATTTCCAAAGTGACTGATTTTTTTGCATTTTAATTCCTCGCTACGAATTCTAATAAATAATCCAGGATAAAAAAATGCCACCGAATCATTCCGGTGGCATCTCAAATACTTGATGTAGAAATTAGAGTTGAGCTTCTAATTTCTGGCTGAGGATTGCTTTAGGTACTGCGCCTACTTGCTTGTCCACTATCTGCCCGTCTTTGAAGAAAAGCAGGGTAGGAATAGAGCGAATGCCAAATGCTTGTGCTACACTTGGATTGGAATCTACATCTACTTTTCCAATCACGGCTTTGCCTTCGTAGTCTCCTGCGAGCTCTTCTACGATAGGTCCGATCATTTTACAAGGTCCGCACCACTCTGCCCAAAAATCCACTAGGATTGGTTTTTCTGATTTGATGACTTCTTCAAAATTTGCGTCAGTAATTTCTATTGCTTTTGTCATTATATGATGTGTTTAGTTCGGTTCTTCTTTCAAATATATCAGAGAAAGCCTATGTATCTTCATTAAGTTCAAATTGTGTTTAAAAAATTCTCTATGAGTCATAGTCAGACTTTTACAATTACTCACTCATGATCTTATAGACGATGTCAGGGATAGTTTGGAGTTCCTTGATGAGCTCCTCACTCGGGTCGATCAGAAAGCGCTTCGAAAAGAGCTCCAGACTGATGTTTTCCTTTCGATCGATCACGTTGAAATAAAGCTTTGCTTCCCCTTTATACTTCTGAGTCATGGATTCCAACTTTTCCATCAGGTCATAGTTTAGATCATCCAGGTCAATGTTTACACGAAGGCCTTTGACCATTTTTGACCGAACCTCAGAGAGTAACATAACGGATGAAATCTTAAACTCCAATTCGTCGGGATTCCACTTCTTCGGACTGACTCCGCCTTTTACGAAGATATACCAGCCTTTCATAAAATACTCTTTGAACTTCACGTAATCTTCTCCGAAAAGATAAAAGGTAAATCCTCCCTGATAATCTTCCAATGTGAGTGTTCCAAACGGTTTCCCATTTTTAGTGGTTCGATGAGCAAAGTCAGTGACTGCACCGGCAAGGTTGATGTCTTTTTTGCTTTGCAAAGCTGGGAGATCGTTGAGCTCAGACAAGCTGCAATTGGTGAAAGACTCAATCTCCAGCTTGTACTGATCGAGGGGATGGCCAGAGATATAGAGTCCGACTACTTCTTTTTCGATGTTGAGCTGCTGAAGCTGGGAGAAAGGTTCCATCGGTGATACAGACGGCACGGGGACGTCCATTCCTCCGCCTGCTCCTCCAAATAGGCTCACTTGCGAGCTTTCTTTTTCTTGTTGTAGGCGTTGGGCATATTTGGTAGCCTTCTCGATCAAGGTGATGTCACCTTCAGGCGCTTCGAGGTATTGGCGGCGATGGTACTCCGGAAAGCAATCAAAGCTTCCTGCCATTGCCAAAGCTTCCATCGTTTTCTTGTTGAGAACTTTTGGGTTTACTCGCTTCGCAAATTCAAAGAAGGAAGTGTATAGCCCATTTTTTTCACGTTCTAGGATGATTTCTTCTACCGCAGCACCACCGGCTCCTTTGATGGCAGCCATTCCAAATCGGATTTCTCCATCTTTGTTTACCGTAAAGCCACTTTTGGATTCGTTGACATCCGGCCCTAAAACAGGAATTCCCATTCGCTTACACTCCTCCATGAAGAAAGTCACCTGCGTGATATCGTTCATGTTGTTGCTGAGGACGGAAGCCATGTATTCGGCTGGATAGTGCGCCTTGAGATAGGCTGTCTGATAGGCTACCCAAGCATAGCAGGTCGAGTGGGATTTATTGAAGGCATAGGAGGCAAAAGCTTCCCAGTCTGTCCAGATTTTCTCCAACTTTTTAGGTTCATGGCCTTTTGCAGCTGCCTGCTCGATAAATTTGGGCTTCATTTTATCGAGGACGTCCTTTTGCTTTTTACCCATGGCCTTTCGAAGTACGTCGGCCTCACCTTTGGTGAAATCAGCCAATTTTTGCGAAAGCAACATCACTTGCTCCTGGTAGACCGTAATCCCGTATGTCTCCTCGAGATATTCTTGCATATCATCCAGATCATAGCTGATCTCTTTTTTGCCATGCTTTCGATCGATAAACTCCGGAATGTAAGCCAAAGGTCCCGGGCGATAGAGGGCATTCATAGCAATCAAATCGGCAAATGCGGTAGGTTTCAGTTCCCGCATGTACTTCTGCATGCCAGCGGATTCGTATTGAAAAATCCCAACGGTCTCACCCCGCTGAAAAAGCTCGTAGGTCTTCTCATCATCGATCGGAAAAGCATCGGCATCAAGCTGAATTCCATGTCGCTCCTTCACAATTTTGATCGCATCCTTGATCAGCGTGAGGGTTTTGAGTCCCAAAAAGTCCATTTTGAGCAAGCCGGCTGATTCGACCACGGAGTTGTCAAATTGGGTGCAAACCATCTCGGAATCCTTGGCTAAAGCTACCGGAACAAAATTGGTGATGTCGTCCGGCGTGATGATGACACCACAGGCGTGGATTCCTACATTTCGAACGGAACCTTCCAATACGGTTGCCTGATTGACAGTTTTGGCAGAATCATCCTGACCCTGGGCGATTTTCAGTAGTTCTTCGGCTTTTTGGATCAGTTCACCCTGTCCTTTCAATTTATCCGCCAAGGCAGATTTATTTTTAGCGAGGTCAAAAAGCACTTTCAATTTCAAGTCAGGTACCAAATTAGCCAGTCGGCCTGCTTCGGCGAGGGGCAGGTTCAAGACTCGCGCCGTATCCCGGATGGCTGATTTGGCAGCCATGGTACCGTAGGTGATGATTTGGGCTACTTGATTGGAGCCATATTTCTTAATCACATAGTCGATGACCCGACCACGACCTTCATCGTCAAAGTCAATATCAATATCGGGAAGGGATACCCGATCCGGATTCAAGAATCTCTCAAAAAGGAGATCATACTCGATCGGGTCTACATTGGTGATTCCAATACAGTAAGCCACAGCTGATCCTGCTGCCGAACCCCGACCCGGACCGACTGATACGCCCATATCCCGAGCTGCTCGGGTAAAGTCCTGTACAATCAAAAAGTAACCCGGGTAGCCTGTTCGCTCGATGGTCTCCAATTCGAAATCCAAACGCTCCTGGATCTCAGGGGTAATTTCTTTGTATCGTTTCTTGGCTCCTTCATAGGTCAGGTGGCGGAGAAAAGCGTTCTCACCACGCTTGCCACCGTCCACTTCATCCTGAGGGTCTTTGAATTCCTCGGGGATGTCAAATTTTGGAAGCAGTACTTCTCGGGCAAGCTTGTAGCCCTCTATTTTTTCGACGATCTCGTGCGTACATTCGATGGCCTCTGGAAGATCGGCGAAAAGCTTTTTCATCTCCTCAGGAGACTTGAGGTAAAATTCATCGTTGGGAAGTCCATAGCGAAATTCTCGGCCTCTTTTCCCGATGTATTTCTTCGGCTTTTCCACCAATTCACCGTCTTTCACACAAAGCAAAATATCATGCGCTTTAGCATCTGCTTTGTCATTGTAGTAGCTATTGTTGGCCGCGAAATACTTGACATTGTATTTTCGGGCAAACTCCAATAAGACCTCATTGACTTTTTCTTCTTCCGGGATGCCGTGACGATTGAGCTCGACGTAGAAATCCTCTCCAAACTGCTCTTTCCACCAGATAAAGGCCTCCTCTGCCTGTGTTTCGCCCACATTCAAAATCAAAAAAGGAATCTCTCCCCAGAGACCGCCAGTGGTCGCGATTAGATCGCCTTTGTACTGCACAAGTACTTCTTTGTCAATTCTTGGGAGGTAATAAAAACCCTCAATATTGGCATAGGAAGCCAATTTGGCGAGATTGTGATAACCAGCCTTGTTTTTGGCTAGTAGGACCGTTTGGTATCCATCATCCTTGTTGGATTTGTTTTTTCGGTCCCGACACAGATTGAATTCACATCCGATGATGGGTTTGATATCTTCGGCCATGGCAGATTTCACAAAATTGAAGGCTCCCATCATATTGCCATGATCTGTCATAGCGATGGCAGGCATATTCATGGACTTTGCCTTGGCGATCAGGGCGGGGATTTCCGAAGTAGCCTGTAGAACTGAATACTGAGTATGGACATGGAGATGCGTAAAAGGTACATCGACCAATTCAGAGATATCCGCTTTCCCGGCTTGCTTTAGAACTTCTTTTGCTGCTACTTTTTGCTCATCCTTGGCTTGCGCAAAATTAGCTTCGGCCAAATCGGGCGCCTCATAAATTACCTCTGCGACAGCAATTCCCTCCTCGGGTTTCTGAACTCCCTGAGTGATCAAGCCAAAGAAACAGCGCGCCGTGGCATCCACATCATAGGCGGCATCGTGCGCATCACCAAAGCCTTTTCCAAAGAGTTTTTGGTGCAATTCAGTGAGGGTTGGCCATTTGAATTTCCCGCCTTTTCCCCCTGGAATAGCACAGAACTCGGTGGAAATATCCTTGGTATCGAGTGGGTTGGCTGTTAGTGGCATTCCCAATTCTGCTCGGATAAATTCGGACCCGACCACGTTGATATCAAATTCGATATTATGTCCGACCAGATGCTTGGCCTCAGCGACATCCTTCTCAAAAATCGCCAAGACCTCTTTCAGATCATGTCCTTCGGCTAGTGCTCTTTTGGTGGAGATCCCGTGAACTTTCTCGGCATTATAGGGAATGGTAAAGCCTTCAGGCTTGACAATGTAGTTATGGTTGGAAAGCAGTTTGCCCTTAGCATCATGCAGTTGCCAGGCCAGCTGAACCAGTCGGGGCCAGTTGTCCACATCGGACATGGGGGCATTGTAATCGCGGGGTAAACCGGTGGTTTCGGTATCGAAAATAATATACATACAGCACAGAAAATTGAGGCTTCAAATTAGGGTAATTCGATCAGTCAAAAAAGTGGAGTGGCGGGAATTGTCTCAGAATTTCGATAAGATATTGATTTTCTTCATATTAAACTTAACTCATTGAATGTCAAAGAATAATGAAAATTTATTTTGAAATTGGACAACACCCATTTTGGGGACTTAATACATTAATCCAAGTAAAAATAGTGGGAGCTTTCTTCCCCAGCCTATTTCCAAATCGTCTGAGAAGATAAGATGGTTTTCAAAATTTGATACCTGAGACGAACCTTTCCCCGCTCCACCGATTTCTAATAAATAAGTTTCATTAACCAGAAAGTCACCCTGTTTCGGGAATGTGACTGAATAGCCTGCATTTTGAAGTTGGTCAATGGCAAATGTTTCTCTGAGATTTCCTTGATTTCTTCCTTTTTCAGAAAAACTATGAATCAAACTGGTGTTTGAGAGATAAATTTTTTCAGGCTTATTAAGCAGTGAAGTTCCTTTGCTAGCGGACCTCAGATTCCGGACTAGACGCGCTTCTTCAAGTAAATAGAGCATCTCCAATAGGATTGGCCTTGTGGTTTCAAGTTGGGTTGCAAGTTTTGAAATATTCGGAGTGAAGGGAACTGATTCTGAGAGTATAAAAAGAAGCTTTTTCAGTTTGCTTTGGGTGCCCACCGAGATATCTTTGGCCTCAGGTAAATCATAATCGATTACTACATTGACGACCTGCTGAAGCCGATAGCCGAAATCTGTTACCCCCTCCATAAAGTAAGGATAAGCGCCATATTCTAGAAATTCACGAAAATAGGTGAGAGGTGAATCTAGCTTTTCTTTAATACTTTGTGCGATTGAAATATGATTTTTCTGTAGTTCTTCTAATGTGAATTTTGGAATTATGATGCCATATTTTAATTCTAAAAATTCCCGAAAAGAAAGGCTCGGTAATTCATAAAACAGAACTCTTCGACTTAGATCAACACTAGACTTCTGAAGCTCAAGGATAGAAGATCCAGAAATGATCAGCTTTAGATCCGGGTAGAAGTCATATAAATTTTTTATTTCCCGCTGCCAATCATGGTATTTATGAACTTCATCCAAATAAAGTCTTCGGATCCCGTCACGATAAAGTTGCTCAGCAGTATCTAGGACAGTATTATTTTTGAAATAGAGGTCATCTAATGAAATGTATACCGATTTGGAGAAATCCCCCCGCTTCTTGATTTGCTGAAGCATGAGTGTGGATTTCCCTGTTCCACGTGCTCCTTTTAGTCCAATAGCTCTTGCTTCCCAATTGATTTGGGAAGATAAATTTCTCTCAAACCCAAGTTGAACCTTGGATAATAACGATTGATATCTTTTTAAAAGGTTTTCCACTGTACCTTCAAAGATACAGTAAAAGGGTTGAATTGTATCTTTAAAAGTACAATTTTAGGATCAAACTGTATCTTAAAAGGTACAATCTGTCACCTTTTGTCCTCCCAGGGCATATAGACCACCTTTTTGGTCTCAAAAAAATCTTCCTTGAAATAGTCACTTAAGTGGTAGGTTACATAGGATTTGCCTGTTTCCTCCATTTCCTCATCCACATCGCCTCCTTTGAGGTAAAGGACGCCATTGGGAAATTCATTAAAATCCTCTCGCTTGATTTTTCCTTTGACCCAAGGGTAAAAATTGATCATACGGGTCACGGCGCGGCTGATCACAAAATCATATTTCCGTACTAATGTCTCCGCCCGGGCTTGTTGGGCTTCTACATTGCTGAGCTTAAGGGCTTTGGCTACCTCTTTCACAACTGTAATTTTTTTTCCAATCGAATCCACTAGGTGAAAGTGAGTTTCTGGAAAAAGAATGGCTAATGGGATTCCCGGAAATCCTCCCCCCGTACCGATATCGAGTACTTTGGTGCCAGGCTGAAATCGCATGACTTGGGCTATTCCCAAGGAATGAAGGACATGATGGATGTAAAACTGATCCATGTCCTTGCGGCTGATCACATTTATTTTTGCATTCCAATCAGCATAGAGTTCCTGTAAGCGATCGAATTGCTCAATCTGCTTTTCAGTTAGATTAGGAAAATAGGAAAGAATCAGCTGGGTGCCGGAGTTCATCAGATGTGCTTTTCTTTGCCGGAGGCGATTTCATATAATAGTTCTCGGGAGCGGTGCAATTGTGCTTTGACTGTTCCGAGTGGTTTTTCGAGTTCTTGGGCGATCTCTTCGTAAGAAAGCTCATCAAAGTATCGAAGTTGAACCAGTTTGCGGTATTTGGCTGGAAGCTTATCGACAAAAATCCGCACCATTTCGATCCGCTGAGACTTGATGAATTCATCCTGAGGATTGTTGTCATCGTCTTCCACATCGATGGTCACTGAGTTGCCACTATCATCGGACATGGTGGTGTTTAGGCTCATGGTTTTGAGCTTTTTCTTACGGATAAAATCGATGGCATTATTGGTTGCAATCCGGAAAAGCCAAGTGGAAAAGGTGTAGTCTTTTTTGAATCGATGTAGGTTTTTAAAGGCTTTGGCAAATGCCTCCATGGTCAAATCTTCAGCATCATCGGCATCTCGGATCATCTTGAGAATCATGAAGTAAACAGCCTTCTTGTAGCGCTTCATCAAAGCTGCATAAGCTTGCTGATCTTTTTCCTCAACGGCTTGATCGATTAGATCGAAGTCTTCGAGTGCTTTCTTAGAAAATCCACGTTGGTTTAGTTCCATTTGATGTCCTTTGACTGATGGGATATTGGTCCCAAAATCCAAAAATAACCTAAATACAAAAAGTCATTGATTAAGGTGTTTGATGGATTTTTTTGACCATTGAGATTTCTGTTGGCCTTGGAAAATACCCAAGCGAGTAGCAGAAGCCTCATGAGAAATATACCGAAAACGATCGCAATTTGTTCCCATTTCTGCTCCAAAGCCAAATAAATAAATAAACCTATGGCTCCAGCCCAGAATAAAAGGTGGGAAAAGGCATACCAACCGATTTTTAGCTTGTCTTGCGTCAAATAGTGCTTTCCGATATTTAAATGTCTTTTTTTCTGAGAAAAGTAATCCTTCCAGTTCTCCTTGGGAATAGAAATAGTCCTTGCATCTGTATCCAAAACCGCACGGGTGTTTTTACCGGTGGCATAACGGTTGATCAACAGGTCATCGTCACCTCCCTCGAGATGCCAAAGGTCTTTGAAAGCTTTGATTTCCATGAAAAAACTACGCCGGTAGCAAAGGTTTCTCCCAACTCCCATAAATGGGCTTTTCCACTTGGCAAAGGATAGATACAAAAGCGCTGTTTTAAGCGTTTCGAATTGAATCCATCGGTTAAGGAATCCCTTTTGCTGTTCATAGCC
The DNA here is from genome assembly GCA_001314815.1 of Algoriphagus marincola HL-49. GTDB lineage: Bacteria > Bacteroidota > Bacteroidia > Cytophagales > Cyclobacteriaceae > Algoriphagus > Algoriphagus marincola_A. The sequence goes on along the minus strand of LJXT01000001.1, from coordinate 68,096 downwards.
GGAGTACCCAATCGAAAAGGTCATATTTTGATTTCTAACGGGCTGAGTCATTTTACGAATCCACTGATCGGATGCAGGGATACAATCTGCGTCTGTCAATAAGATGACGTCATTTTTGGCCACTTTGATACCGAGAGTGAGTGCATATTTCTTGGCGGTCACATGGTTAGGGGTATATTTCACAGTGACCGTACGCAGTTTGGGATACTGACTCATGAGATCCTCCAAAAGTCGACTCGTTCTATCCCTGCTTCGGTCATTGATCACCAGGACATCAAAGTTGGGATAATCCTGCTCAAATAATTGAGGAATCAGCCGTCTTAGGTTTTTGAACTCATTATGAGCGGCGATCAAGACGGTAACACCTTCGGTATTTTCAGAATTACTGTCTGGTTTTGCCTTGAAAAATGCGACTTTCCCAAATATGGGTAACAAATAAATCAGCTGAATAAAAATGCCAAGTCCAAATAGAATCCAGAGTAAAAGAAGGGCCATAGTTTAGTTGTGCTCGGCAAATATAAAATCAATTTCAGCATTCGTTTAGGAATAAAGAGATAATTTTGTCTCGGCTCTTTTTTGGCCACCCAATCAAAATAATCCTTCGATGAAGTTCACTTTAGCACAGGAAGATCCTCAATCCAAAGCCAGGGCAGGACTGGTGGAAACAGACCATGGAAAGATCGAGACGCCCATCTTTATGCCAGTCGGAACGGCAGGTACTGTCAAGGCTGTCCATCAGCGGGAACTTAAGGAGGATGTGCAAGCCCAGATTATTTTGGGAAATACTTACCATCTATATCTGCGACCAGGATTGGATATTCTGGAAAAAGCCGGAGGTCTTCACAAATTCAATGGTTGGGATCGGCCGATTTTGACGGACTCGGGAGGGTATCAGGTTTTTTCGCTTGCCGGGACACGAAAGATTAAAGAAGAAGGGGTTACCTTCAAATCCCATATTGATGGATCAAAGCACAATTTCACTCCAGAAAATGTGATGGACATTCAGCGGACTATCGGAGCGGATATCATCATGGCTTTTGATGAATGTACGCCCTATCCTTGCGAGTATGGTTATGCGAGAAAGTCCATGGAAATGACGCATCGCTGGCTCAAGCGTTGTGCCGAACGATTTGACTCTACGGAAGGAAAATACGGCTACAATCAGACATTATTTCCGATCGTACAGGGATCTGTTTACAAGGATTTGCGAAAGCAAAGTGCGGAATTCATCGCTGAGCAAGGTCGAGAAGGAAATGCAATAGGTGGTCTTTCTGTAGGAGAACCCGCTGAAATGATGTACGAAATGACCGAGATCGTCACAGACCTTTTGCCGAGGGATAAACCCCGCTACCTGATGGGGGTGGGAACCCCTGCCAATATTCTGGAATGCATCGCACTTGGGGTCGATATGTTTGACTGCGTAATGCCGACGCGAAATGCCCGAAACGGGATGCTTTTTACCTCAGAAGGGATCATCAACATTCGAAATGAAAAGTGGAAAGATGATTTCACTCCTATCGATCCCGCCATAGGAAATTATGCGAGTACTTTTTATTCGAAGGCCTATTTGCGTCATTTAACAATTTCTAAGGAAATTTTGGCCGCACAAATCGCCAGTATTCACAACTTGTCTTTCTATCTGTGGTTAGTAAAAGAGGCAAGAAATCATATTTTAGCCGGTGATTTTGCTAGCTGGAAAACCCAGATGGTCAAAAAAGTAAGCACTCGTCTCTGACATGAAACTGATCGATCGACTCATTATCAAAGATTTTTTGAAGACCTATTTCTTTGTGGTCTTGATGTTGATTTTGGTGGTTTTGGTACTGGATTTTACGGAAAAAAATGACAAATACATCCAAAATCAAGTGCCTACGGTCGAGATACTCAAGTACATGGGAAACTATGGACTTTACTTGAATAATCTCCTCACACCGATTACAGTTTTTATTTCGGTTATTTTCATCACTTCCAAGATGGCTGGACGAACCGAGATTATCGCCATACTTGGAAGTGGGGTGAGCTTTGTTCGTTTGCTTTTCCCTTTTCTATTCTCCGCAGCTTTGATCGGAGGCGTAAGTTTTTTACTCAATGGTTGGGTGCTGCCTACAGCTACTGAGAATCTAACGGTTTTTCGCTTGGTGTATCTGGAAAAAGGAGCCCCTCAAAATGAGCAAAATATTCACATCAAGGTAGGGGAGGATAGCTACGCATATTTGAGTCGATTCTTTAAGACTAACAGCACTGGCTATAATTTCACATTGGAAACTATCAGAGACGGCGAGATGCTAGCCAAGCTTTCATCTGACCGGATAGAATGGGATACCGCAAAGAATGCCTGGACTTTGAAAAACTGGAGGCTCCGAGAACTGAAGGAGGAAGGTGAAAAATGGTCGGTAGGTACCGAATTGGATACAGTGCTTTCGATCGTTCCAGAGGACTTTGGAGTGCCGGAGAATCATCACGAGACGCTCAAGTTACCTCAACTCAGCCGACAAATCCGGATTTTGGAGGATCGGGGAGCTGATAATGTCGCCTATTACAAAATCGAACGCTATGTCCGGTTTATGTCTCCCTTTGCTGCCTTGATTTTGACTTTCATCGGAGTAATTATGTCGGCTCGGAAGACTCGGGGTGGTTCGGGCTTTCAGATTGCCATGGGTTTTTTGATGGCTTTTATCTACATATTGCTTTTTATACTATCCAGAACCTTCGCCGAAAACGGATCCGAATTCCCCATTTTTGCTGTTTGGCTACCCAATATCATCTTTGCTTCAGTAGGACTAGTGCTTTATAAAACCGTCCCGCGATAAATGCAGGCTTCATTGAAAGATTATCTTTTACTCCACCTCATTGTTTTGATATGGGGTTTTACAGCTATTCTGGGAGTTTTAATCTCTCTACCGGCTCTTGAACTGGTTTTTTACCGAACCCTCATCGCCTCAATTGGCGTTGCTCTGCTATTTGCCTGGAAAAAGAAAAATATCCTGATTCCTCCTCACCAGATGTGGAAAGTGTTGGGTACCGGAGTACTGATCGCCTTGCATTGGATTCTGTTTTTTTGGTCAGCGCGGGTTTCCACAGTTTCTGTTTGCTTAGCTGGAATGGCCACGACCTCTCTCTGGACAGCATTTGTCGAGCCCTTTTTCAATAAAGCAAAAATCAAATGGTACGAAGTCGCTTTGGGTTTACTGGTGATCTCCGGCCTCTTGGTCATTTTCAAATTTGAAACAGGCTATTGGCTAGGGCTATCTATGGCTTTGGCTTCGGCTTTTTTGGCGGCTTGCTTTTCTGTCATTAATGGTCGACTGACCAAGCGTCACGATCCCTACCAAATCACCTTTTATGAGATGACAGGAGCCTGTTTGGCAATTCTGGTCTTCATGCCTGTTTATTCAATTTGGCTGACCGATGGGGCCGGTATTCAATGGACTTGGCAGGGGATGGATTGGTTTTGGCTATTGGTTTTGGGAGGAGTGTGTACAGTCTATGCTTTTTCCGTTTCGGTGGATTTGATGAAGCGATTGACTGTTTTTTCGATCAATTTGACGATTAACCTGGAGCCGGTGTATGGAATTGTTTTGGCCGTTTTGATTTTTGGGGAAAAGGAAAAAATGACTTCCGAGTTTTATCTGGGGACCTTGATTATTCTGGTTTCGGTTTTGATTTATCCTGTACTGAATTACTGGAATAAGCGGAGAAAGACTGTGAGGACTTTGGGTTAAAATCATCCAGCTGACTCGCTTAATCATCCATTCCCCATTCTGCAAGCTCAATAATCTGGGGATCTTTTTTGGCACGTTGAAAAGATTTTTTGTAAGCCCGTTTTTTAAGCCATATCTTGATTTTTGATATCAAATGGCTTTTGCAGAATTGATTTGAAGTAGATGTTTTCTTATTGAAGGCTCTTAGAATTTAAAGTTCTTTTTCAAAACAAAAATAATGCTCCGGAAAATCAATTCCACTTGGCTTTGTTTCGAAAAGACCAAATACACTGGAACCGGAACCGGACATAGCTGCGTAGTAGGCACCAGCTTGATACAGTTGGCTTTTGATGTCGGCTATTTCAGGATGGCTTCTAAAAATACTTGGTTCAAAATCATTGACCAATTCATCTTTCCATCTACTTCGATCTGCTAAAACCTCCTCAATCTTCACTTTTGGTGCAGCAGGGTGGACGCCTGAATAGGCCTCTTTGGTGCCGATGTGAATTCCCGGATTGATCAAGACCAGATAGCTTCCTGCAAGAGATATATTTGCGGGATTGAGGATTTCACCCCGACCACGGGCGATTTTTGGCGTATTCTCGATAAAAAATGGACAATCGCTTCCAAGCTGTGCGGCATATTCTTCTAGAAAGTAGTCATCGAGATGGAGGTCAAAAAGATTGTTCATCAATTTCAAAGCGAAAGCTCCGTCAGCCGAACCCCCACCGAGACCTGCTCCCATTGGTATATTTTTATGAAGGTGGATTTTGAGTTGTGGTAGCCCCTGAAAATCCTTTCTCAGTAGCTTTTCTGCTTTTAAAATCAAATTGTCTTTGGCCTCACCCGGTATTTGGATTCCGGTGCTTTCCCAGCCGCCTTTTTTATCCAAAATGATTTCTAAGGCATCCAGAAGAGGGATAGGAACCATGCAAGTTTCGATTTCGTGGTATCCATCCTTTCTTTTTCCTAGGATATGCAGTCCGAGGTTAATTTTTGCATTAGGGAAAGTGATCATGTCTAGAGCTTTCCGCAAATTAAGTGGATTTTAGACTGAAAAGTTTACAATTCGATCTTTGAATATTTTCAAGTTAATCTTGGAAAGATTAGGAAAAATAAGGCGATTGATCCCTTCGATTGATAAAAATGGAATCTTTTTCACTTTTTATTAAAAAAAAGTCAATTCAGTATAAAATTCTGTTTTTTGAAAAAAAATATATTTCAAATAGAATAATAAGCATAAAAAGTTATTATATAAGAATAAAATTCTATAAAAATTCATATTGCGATAATTTATATTCTGTGTTAAAGATTTTTAAGCGAATTAAATATTGTTAGTCTCCTTCATGAAACTTAAATTTGACAAAATTTCGAATTCACAGCAGCTCAACCCAAAATCTATGAATCGAGTGGTCTTTTTGCTTAGCATTATTATTCTCCTAGGATACTAAGGTGAGGCACTAGACTATATCAAAATAAAAAATCTGTAAGTGCCTCATTACATGAAGGCACTTTTTTTATACCCCTATGAAAAACCTTAAAAAATATAGTTGGGAAATCTCTGATAATCCCGAGCATCCGGCAGGCAAAGCCATGCTATACGCCACTGGTCTATCTGATAAGAAATTAATGCAGCCTTTTGTAGGAATCGCTAGCTGTGGCTATGAAAGCAATCCCTGCAATATGCACCTCAATGACTTTGCTTCTGAGATCAAATCAACTACTCAAGAGCATGATTTGACCGGGTTGGTTTTCAATACCATCGGGATTTCTGATGGTACTTCCATGGGGACCCTAGGAATGCGTTATTCCTTGGTTTCCAGAGAGATCATTGCAGATTCGATTGAGTCATTCATATTGGGTCACTCCTTTGATGCCTGTGTGGCAGTAGCAGGATGTGATAAAAATATGCCCGGGGCGATCATGGGAATGCTTCGCATCAACCGCCCATCGATTATGGTTTATGGTGGGACGATTGCCTCGGGCAATTATAAAGGTGAGAAACTGAACATCGTATCTGCATTTGAGGCATTTGGGAAAAAGATCCAAGGAACGATCTCAGATGAAGACTATGATGGAGTGATCCGAAATGCTTGCCCCGGAGCAGGCGCCTGTGGTGGGATGTATACCGCCAACACCATGTCATCTGCTGCAGAAGCTATGGGAATGTCTCTTCCTTACTCAGCTTCCTATCCAGCCAACTCCCCTGAGAAACTCCGAGAGTGTAGAGAGGTCAGCAAATACATCAAAATCCTACTTGAAAAAGATATCAAACCAAAGGATATCGTCACACGAAAAAGCGTAGAAAATGCCGTACGAGTCATCGTAGCCCTAGGTGGAAGTACCAATGCCGTGATGCATATCCTGGCGATTGCGCGTACTGCTGGAGTAGATTTTACACTTGAAGACTTCAAAGCTGTAAATGATATCACCCCATTGTTAGGAGACTTCAAACCTTCCGGAAAATTCCTGATGGAAGATCTTCATGAACAAGGTGGGCTTCCAGCTTTCATGAAATTCATGCTAGATCAAGGAATGCTCCATGGGGACTGTATGACCGTCACCGGGAAGACTCTAGCCGAAAATCTGGAAAATATCGACCCCATTGTACCATCCTTGGTCAATTGTATTCGGCCAATCGATCAAGCCATTAAGAAAACCGGTCATCTATGCATTCTCAAGGGAAATCTTGCTCCTGAAGGGGCAGTTTCGAAGATCACTGGAAAGGAAGGGGTTTCATTCACTGGTCCAGCCAAAGTTTTCGATTCTGAATTGGAGGCCAATAATGCCATACGGGATCACAAGGTGCAGGCTGGAGATGTAGTGGTAGTTCGAAATGTCGGTCCAAAAGGCGCTCCCGGGATGCCAGAGATGCTTAAACCAACCTCCATGATCATTGGAGCGGGCTTGGGTTCAGATGTAGCTCTAATTACTGACGGTAGATTCTCTGGTGGAACGCATGGCTTTGTAGTGGGACACGTTACCCCTGAGGCTTGGTGCGGAGGGCCCATTGGACTCTTGAAAGACGGAGATGTTATCACAATCGATGCGAATAATTTTGAGCTTTCAGTGCAAGTGAGTGAAGAAGAGTTTGCGGAGCGCAAAAATTCCTGGTCACCCAAGAAAATTGAAGGATTGCAGGGTACCCTGAAAAAATATAATCAACTCGTGGCAACCGCATCAGAAGGCTGCGTAACCGATAAATTCTAAAGTCTATGAAGGAAGAATCCATGATTCGTGGGGCAGACATAGTTGTGCAGTCCCTAATCGCAGAGCAAGCAGAAATTATCTTTGGGTATCCTGGAGGCGCAATCATGCCTGTATACGATGCCCTGTACGATTATCATGAGCAGATCAAGCACGTCTTGACTCGGCATGAACAGGGAGCTATTCATGCAGCACAAGGCTATGCCCGGGTTTCTGGAAAAGTCGGAGTCTGCTTGGCTACTTCAGGCCCCGGAGCGACTAATTTGATCACGGGGCTGGCTGATGCGCAAATCGACAGCACACCCTTGGTTTGTATTACTGGGCAAGTTGCCGCACACCTTTTGGGTACAGATGCCTTTCAGGAGACGGATGTGGTCGGTATTTCTATGCCTGGGACGAAATGGAATATTCAGGTGAGAAGAGTGGAAGATATTGCACCTGCTATTGCAAAGGGCTTTTACATCGCTAGGTCTGGACGTCCCGGACCGGTATTGATTGATATTACAAAAAATGCTCAGGTAGACTTTGGGCAGATGAACTACACGCCTTGCTTAGGCTTCAGATCTTACAAAGTTCATCAGCCAATAGACCCAAATGCTATTCAGAAAGCTGCAGAGTTGATCAAGCAGGCTAAGCGACCCTATTTGCTTTTTGGACAAGGCGTGGTCTTGGGAAAAGCTGAGACCGAGTTGAAGTTTTTCTTGGATAAAACAGGTATTCCTGGTGCCTCTACCCTTTTGGGTTCAGGGGCACTTTCTGAAGATCATCCAAATTACGTGGGTAAGCTAGGTATGCACGGAAATTATGCTCCTAACCTGCTGACCAATCAATGCGATGTTCTTATTGCGGTAGGAATGCGATTTGATGATCGGGTGACCGGAGATCTGAAGCGCTATGCCAAGCAGGCAAAAGTCATTCATCTTGAGTTGGACGCTGCTGAGATTAATAAAAATGTCAAAGTTGAAGTAGGAGTTTTGGGAGACTGTAAGGAAAGTCTTTCCATGCTGACCGAAGCGGTAGAGCAAGGGTCCCATCCGGAATGGCTAGGGAAGTTTCGTGAGTTGGAGCAGATGGAAAAGGAAGCTGTGATGCAGCATGATATCACTCCGACCAAAGTAGGCCTTACCATGGGAGAGGTAATCAATCAAATCAATCGCTACAAGGCAGACGATGCTGTTTTGGTTACCGACGTGGGACAGCACCAAATGATCGCTTGGCGGTATTTTCAGTATAAAAAAACAAGAACCCAAATCACATCAGGCGGATTGGGGACCATGGGCTTTGCGCTTCCTGCGGCCTTGGGAGCACAGCTCTACGACTATTCCCGACAGGTAGTATGCGTGGTCGGAGATGGAGGAATCCAGATGACTATCCAAGAGTTAGGTACCATCATGCAGACCAAGGCGCCGGTAAAAATTGTATTGCTCAATAATAATTATCTCGGGATGGTCCGTCAGTGGCAGCAGATGTTTTTTGATAAGCGCTACTCATTTACCGAATTGAACAATCCAGATTTCATCAAACTGGCAGAAGCTTATGGCATCAAAGCCCAGAAGGTCACCGAAAGAAATACGCTCACGGAATCTATCGAAGATATGCTGATCCATGACGGTCCTTATTTCTTGGAAGTGGTGGTGGAGAAAGAAGATAATGTATTCCCGATGATCGCTACCGGATGTTCGGTGGAGGAAGTACGACTAAGCTAACATTCTATGAAACGCTATACAATTTTTGTCATCACGGAGAATTTTATCGGAATTCTCAACCGTATCACCATCATTTTCACCCGAAGGGGTATCAATATCGATGCGCTTACGGCTTCCGAAAGCAGTGTGGATGGGATTCATCGAATTACGATCGAGGTGACTACCTCCGAAGAAATGGTGGTTCAGCTCGTCAATCAAATCGAAAAAATCATTGATGTCATCAAGGCATTTTATCATGAAGATTCCGGCGTGGTCTATCAGGAGATCGCCCTTTACAAGATCCCTGTGGCTCGTTTGGACGGAAGCTTGGAGAAAATCATTCGGCAGCATCATGCAAAAATCATTTCGGCAGAGCAGGAATTTGTCGTGCTGGAAGTAGCTGGACATAAAGAACAAACTCAGGAGCTGCTGGAAATTCTAAAGGGCTATGGTCTTCTCGAGTTTGCAAGATCTGGCAGAGTTGCTGTCGCGAAACGAATGCGAACAATTGATCAGTATTTATCATAAAACATTAAAAATCAATCTATTAAACCTAATTTTAGAATCATGAAATTAAAATTCGGCAATGTTGAAGAAAATGTGGTGACCCGCGAGGAATTCCCACTGGAGAAAGCCAGAGAAGTACTCAAGGATGAGGTGATCGCAGTCATTGGCTATGGTGTCCAAGGCCCAGGACAGGCTTTGAACCTTAAAGACAATGGATTCAACGTCATCGTAGGACAGCGTAAAAATTCCAAAACTTGGGATAAAGCCGTATCGGACGGATGGGTTCCTGGCGAGACGCTTTTTGAGATCGAAGAAGCCTGTGAAAAAGGTACGATCATTCAGTTTTTGCTGTCAGATGCTGGACAAATTGCCCTTTGGCCAACTGTGAAAAAACACCTGACTCCTGGAAAGGCATTATACTTCTCGCATGGATTTGGTGTGACTTATAAGGATAAAACAGGAATCATACCTCCGGCAGATGTAGATGTGATTTTGGTGGCGCCAAAAGGATCCGGCACCTCTCTGAGAAGAATGTTTGTAGAGGGTCGTGGTTTGAATTCCTCTTATGCGATTTACCAAGATGCAACAGGTAAGGCTAAGGATCGTGTCGTTGCCTTAGGTATAGGAGTAGGGTCAGGATACCTTTTCGAAACAGATTTTTACCGTGAAGTTACTTCTGACCTCACCGGTGAAAGAGGAACTTTGATGGGAGCGATCCAAGGGATTTTTGCTGCCCAATATGAGGTTTTGAGAGCAAATGGTCATACTCCATCCGAAGCTTTCAATGAGACAGTAGAGGAGTTGACGCAGTCTTTGATGCCTTTGGTAGCAGAAAATGGAATGGATTGGATGTATGCCAACTGCTCCACTACGGCTCAACGAGGTGCTCTAGATTGGTGGAAGCCTTTCCGGGATGCTACCAAGCCTGTTTTTGAGGCATTGTATGATTCTGTCAAAACAGGACAAGAAGCTCAAAAATCCATTGATTCCAATTCGAAGTCAGATTACAGAGAAAAGCTGGAGGCTGAGTTGAAAGAATTGCGTGAGTCTGAAATGTGGCAGGCCGGTGCAGTCGTCCGTCAGTTGAGACCAGAAAATAATTAAACCCCAAACCTAAACCCAAAGATCATGAGTGAGAAGCTGTGGATATTTGATACAACCCTGCGAGACGGGGAGCAAGTGCCAGGGTGTCAGCTGAATACCCAGGAGAAAATTATCGTGGCAAAGGCCCTAGAAGAACTAGGAGTTGATATAATTGAGGCAGGATTTCCCATCTCTAGCCCAGGTGATTTCAATTCTGTACAGGAGATTTCGAAAGCTGTTTCCAATCCGATCATTTGTGCCCTCTCACGTGCGGTAGAAAAGGATATCGAAGTAGCTGCAGCGGCACTCAAGTATGCCAAAAAAGGCCGAATTCACACGGGTATTGGGGTTTCTCCCTATCATATTCAGTACAAGCTCCGCTCCACTCCGGATGAGATCATCCGCCGTGGGGTGGCAGCGGTGAAATTTGCCAAGCAGTTTGTGGAGGATGTGGAGTTTTATGCAGAAGATGCCGGGCGTTCGGAGCCTGATTTTCTTTGTAAAATCATAGAAGAGGTCATCAAAGCCGGAGCTACTGTGGTGAATATTCCGGATACGACAGGTTATTGCCTACCCGAGCAGTATGGGGGCTTTATTGCAAATCTCAAAAATCGAGTCCCCAATATTGACAAGGCCATCATAGCCACCCATTGTCACAATGATTTGGGGATGGCTACTGCCAATACGGTGGCCGGTGTTCAAAATGGTGCCCGGCAGGTTGAAGTGACGATCAATGGAATCGGCGAACGTGCCGGAAATACTTCCATGGAGGAGGTGGTGATGGCTATCAAATGTCATCAGTCCATTCCTGTTCACACGGATATCGTTACGCAGAAGATTTACCAAACCAGCCGATTGGTATCCAAACTGATGAATATGCCTGTGCAGCCTAATAAGGCGATTGTAGGTAGAAATGCCTTTGCTCACTCCTCAGGGATTCATCAGGACGGTGTCTTGAAGCACAGAGAAAACTACGAAATCATCGATCCAAAAGAGGTCGGGGTGGAGGAGTCTTCGATTGTCTTGACTGCAAGATCCGGAAGAGCTGCCTTGAAGCATCATCTAGATGCCTTGGGTGTGGAATTAGAAGGCGAAGAGCTTCGCAAAGTCTACGAAGAGTTTTTGCTCTTGGCTGATTCAAAGCGAGATATTGGTAGAAAAGATTTGCTGGAGCTGGTAGGAAAGTACATGGATGAATCCAATTTCATTGAATTGGAAGAAGTGACTTATTCTTCCAATGGTGAGATCAATGCTCAAGTAAAAGTGAAAATCGGTAATGAATCCCATGAAGCTTCAGCAAGCGGAGTTGGTCCTGTAGATGCTGTTTTGACAGCTATCGAAAAAGTCGTCCAGCCCCAAGTTGATTTGGAAGAATTTCTGATTCAAGCCATGACCCATGGCTCCAATGATGTGGCAAAAGTTCATATGCGGGTCATCAAATCCGACAAGCCTTACTACGGCTTTGCTTCCAACCAAGATATCGTATTGGCATCTGCTCAAGCATTTGTGGATGCATTAAACAAAATACCAGTCAAAGAATACGTGACTGCCTAATTATGGAAAAGACAACATTATTTGATAAAATCTGGGATTCACATGTCGTGAAATCGGTACCTGCGGGGCCAGATGTGTTCTTCATTGATAAGCATTTTATCCATGAAGTAACCTCCCCTGTAGCTTTCTTGAATTTGGAGAAAAGAGGCATTGGCGTAAAATATCCCCATCGGACGATAGCAACACCAGATCACAATGTTCCGACGATAGATCAGGATCAGACAATCAAGGACAAGCTTTCTCGAATGCAAGTGGAAAGGCTTCGCCAAAATTGCGCAAAATACGGCATTGAGCTCCATGATTTGGGATCTGCTCATCACGGAATTGTCCATGTGATCGGACCGGAATTGGGAGTAACCCAACCTGGGATGACCATCGTTTGCGGCGATTCACATACTTCCACGCACGGGGCCTTTGGAGCGATTGCCTTTGGTATCGGTACTTCCGAAGTGGAAATGGTGCTAGCGACGCAGTGCATCATGCAGTCCAAGCCGAAGAAAATGCGAATCTCTGTAGAAGGAGAACTTGGAAAAGGAGTGACCTCCAAAGACATCATTCTCTACATCATTTCCAAAATCTCTGCCGCTGGGGCTACCGGCTATTTTGTGGAATATGCAGGATCGGCGATCCGAAACCTATCCATGGAAGCTCGGATGACCATTTGCAACATGTCCATCGAAATGGGCGCCAGAGGAGGTTTGATTGCTCCGGATGAGACAACATTTGCTTTCCTGAAAGGTAAACAATATGCCCCAAAAGGGGAAGATTGGGATAAGGCAGTAGCCTACTGGAAGACACTCAAAACGGACGATGGGGCTGTTTTCGATAAGGAACTTCACTTTGATGCAGCTGATATCGAACCCATGATCACCTACGGAACCAATCCGGGAATGGGGATCAAGGTCAAAGACTCTATTCCGACCACGGATGGGATGGAAGGCTCCAATAAAAAGTCTTACCTCAAATCTTTGGATTATATGGGCTTCCTGCCGGGTGAACCGGTCAAAGGAAAGCAAGTCGATTATGTATTTGTCGGGTCCTGTACCAATGGGCGAATCGAAGATATTCGCGCAGTAGCACAATTCGTCAAGGGCAAGAAAAAAGCGGATAATATCACCGCTTGGATTGTTCCGGGCTCCAGAGAAGTGGAAAAGCTCGCTCATGAAGAAGGCTTGGTGAAAATCTTGGAAGAAGCTGGTTTCGAACTTCGTCAGCCGGGTTGCTCAGCCTGCCTAGCCATGAACGATGATAAGATTCCTGCTGGAAAATATGCGGTTTCTACGTCTAATCGAAACTTCGAAGGTCGTCAAGGACCGGGTGCGAGGACTATGCTTGCCTCTCCTTTGACAGTTGCAGCAGTGGCCGTCACCGGGCGTATCACCGACCCGAGGGAAGTTTTCGAAAATTAAATACGAAGTGAGAAATACGAAATACAGGGAAAAAGAATGTCAGGCTTAGCTGAGATGGCCCACCTTCCAACCTTCCCACTCAAAAACCTTTGAACTAACTAAAATGGCTTACGATAAATTCACCATACTCCGCGATACGGCAGTTCCATTGCCGACCGAAAACGTGGATACCGACCAAATCATCCCCGCTCGCTTTTTGAAGGCAACCGAACGAGAAGGCTTTGGAGACAATCTTTTCCGCGACTGGCGGTATGACGTGGAAGGTAATCCGAAAAAGGATTTTGTGCTAAACGATCCTACCTATTCTGGTAAAATTTTGGTTGCTGGTAAAAACTTCGGCTCAGGTTCCAGCCGGGAGCATGCCGTTTGGGCACTGTATGATTATGGCTTTCGCTGTGTGGTTTCCAGCTTTTTCGCAGATATCTTCAAAAATAACTGTCTGAATATTGGAGTCCTTCCGGTGACAGTTTCCCCCGAGTTTGCTGATAAACTATTCAATGCGATTGAGGGAGATCCTAAGACCGAGATCGAAATCAACCTACCCGAACAGAAAATCAAACTGCTCGCAACTGGAGAATCCGAATCTTTCGACATCAATGAATACAAGAAAGCCAATATGCAGAATGGCTTCGATGATATCGATTACTTGCTAAACATGTCTTCTGAAATCGAGGCATTCGAAGCATCCAAATAAAAGCAAATGGAGGGAAGTAGAAATCAAGTCAAAAATCAACCCTCCAAGGGGTCCAAACCCTTGGAGGGTTTGAACCAACGACATGTCGAAATCATGGATACGACACTGAGGGATGGAGAGCAGACTTCAGGTGTATCCTTTTTGCCTTCAGAGAAGCTTCAAATTGCCAAGCTATTGCTGGAGGAATTGAAAGTAGATCGTATCGAAGTGGCCTCTGCGAGAGTTTCAGAAGGAGAATTGGAGGGAGTTCAAAAAATCACCCAATGGGCTAGTCAAAAAGGCCATCTCCATCAGGTGGAAGTCTTGGGATTTGTAGATACACCTGTTTCGGTTGATTGGATCGAGGATGCTGGCGCCAAAGTGCTGAATTTACTTACGAAAGGATCGCTCAATCATCTGGTTCATCAGCTGAAGAAGACTCCCGAGCAGCATTTTTCAGAAATTGAAGAGTGTATTAACTATGCCCAGAAAAAGGGGATTGAAGTTAATGTGTACCTCGAGGACTGGTCAAATGGGATGCGGAATTCTCAGGAATACACCTTAAGCCTAATCGATTTTCTTGATCATCAGCCGGTGAAGCGAATCATGCTTCCTGATACCTTAGGATTGCTTTCTCCGGAAGAGGTCAAAGACTATTTCCAGCTCATCGTTTCCCGCTTCCCCAATGCTCATTTTGACTTTCATGCGCACAACGATTACGATCTTTCTGTGGCCAATGTCATGGAGGCTATTCTTAATGGTGCAGCCGGAATTCATACCACTGTGAATGGCTTGGGCGAACGCGCAGGAAATGCTCCTTTGGAGTCCATTGTGGCTGTGGTGAAGGATTTTACCCATTTTGAAATTGGAGTGCGAGAAAATAAGATTTTCCGTGTATCCAAGCTGGTGGAGCAGTTTTCAGGGCAGAATATTCCTGCAAATAAGCCTGTCGTGGGTGAAAATGTCTTCACCCAAACCGCGGGAATCCACGCAGACGGAGATAATAAAAAGAACCTCTATTTTAACGATTTGATGCCTGAGCGATTTGGCAGGCAACGGAAATATGCCTTGGGCAAAACCTCCGGGAAGGCTAATATTCTGAAGAATTTGGAGGAACTGGGTATTTCTTTAGAGAAAGATGAACTCACCAAAGTAACCCAGCGAATTATTGAACTCGGCGACAAAAAGGAGCGAGTGACCACCGAGGATTTGCCTTACATCATTTCGGATGTCCTACAAAACAACTCCATTTCCAAGCACATCAGTATTGAGGGCTATCACATGACTCATTCGAAAGGTTTGAAGCCCACGGTACAACTTCGGATGAATATCCACGGGAAGTTTTACGATGAAAGTGCCACAGGAGACGGACAGTATGACTCATTCATGAAGGCACTCAAAAAAATCTATAAATCCCTGGGCCGTGAACTTCCAAGACTGGTCGACTACCATGTTTCTATTCCTCCGGGAGGTAAGACCGACGCTTTTGTGGAGACGGTAGTCACCTGGGATTATGGAAAGATATTTAAGACCAAAGGGCTTGACCCTGATCAAACAGTAGCGGCGATGATGGCTACTGAAAAAATGCTCAACATCATCGAAAACATGAATTACCAACCCAATAAAGAAGAATCCACTTATTATGGAAATGAATATCGCGCTGTTGCCGGGTGACGGCATCGGACCTGAGGTGATTGCTCAGGCTGTCAAAGTAGTCAAGGCTGTTGGCCAAAAATTCGGACATCAAATCACCTTCAAGGAAGGTCTGGTAGGCGCTTGCGCTATCGATGCGACGGGTGACCCTTATCCGGATGCTACGCATGAGATTTGTGCAGCATCAGATGCTGTCCTTTTTGGGGCCATTGGCGATCCGAAGTATGACAATGATCCGAAAGCTAAGGTAAGACCTGAGCAGGGACTGCTGAGAATGCGTCAGAAGTTGGGACTTTTTGCCAATGTCCGTCCGACCTTTACTTTTCCTTCTTTGGTGCATAAGTCACCGCTGAAACTGGAGCGGGTGGACGGAGTGGATTTTGTTTTCTTCAGAGAATTGACCGGTGGGGTATATTTCGGTGAGCCAAGAGGTCGTAATGAGCAGGGCACCAAGGCTTTCGATACCAATGTATATAGCAAAGAGGAGATTGTACGCTTAGCCAGAATGGGTTTTGAAGCTGCGCAAAAGCGAAGGAAACTCCTGACCTGTGTGGACAAAGCCAATGTCATGGCCACTTCCAGACTGTGGAGGGAAACGGTGCAGGAGCTGGCTTCCGAATACCCGGATGTGAAGGTGGAATATGAGTTTGTGGATGCTGTAGCCATGCGGCTGATTCAGTGGCCCAAAGCCTATGATGTCTTGATCACGGAAAATCTTTTTGGAGATATTCTGACCGATGAGGCTTCGGTGATTTCCGGTTCTATGGGTTTGATGCCATCGGCTTCTTTGGGGTCCAAGGTCAAATTGTTTGAGCCGATTCACGGTTCTTATCCTCAGGCTGCCGGAAAAGACATCGCCAATCCATTGGCTACTGTCCTGTCCGCTGCGATGATGTTTGAGTATGCATTTGACATGAAAGCCGAGGCAGATGCCATATCTGATGTGGTGAATCTTTCCTTGGCTGAGGGCTATGTGACCGAGGATATTGCTGACGGAGGGACTGCCTACAAAACCTCCCAAGTGGGAGACTGGCTGGCAGCAAAGATTTTGGGGTAATTCAGATCCCTACAAAATGGTAGCGATTTGAGATTTGCAATCTCAAATTTCATCGAAAACCACCTCAGAAATGGGGTGGTTTTTATTCATTCATTTGAGAAACCCGTACAATGAATTAAATTCAATAAACTTTGAAGGCATGGAAAATTCGGTTCTTAAAGAAAAGCTTCATCAAGTAGTCGATTCTGCTGACCCTAAATTATTGGAAATTTTGTTTTCGGTAGTCAGTGAATTCAAGGAGTCTAACTATGAATTAACTTCCGGACAACAGGCCGAATTGAAAAGAAGATTGGACTTGTTTGACGCTGGAATGATGAAATTTGGCACCTGGGATGAAATGATTTCAAGAATTGAATCAGAGTAATGTCTTGGTCGATAACCTATTCAAGTCAGGCCCAATCCGATGTTCGATTAGTCTTCAAATACTATAAGGACATCAGTTAATCTCTGGGAAAGTATTTTTTGAATGAGCTCAAGAATGCTGAAAAAACTATACTCAATGCTCCAGAAGCGTTTCAAGTTAGATTCTTTGATAGAGTTAGAGGATATCCACTTCGAAAATTCCCTTTTTTAGTTCTTTATGTTGAAGTGGAAAAATCAGTATATGTCTTGGCGGTGTTTAATACTAGTCAGAGCCCTGAGCTTATTGAGTCGAGATTGAAACCTGATTAACCTCCTTCCATGATTAAAGGATTATATTTCTCGGTAATTATCAAGAAGCCACCTTTGAAACTGCTTGGTTTCTCAATTCCAAAGACCTTTCTTTTTCGAGCGAGCTTCCCGTTGTAGGCGGATAAAGAGCTTCTCATATTTCACATTGGGAGGAAAGGTGGCCACTGTCGCATAGCCTTCACGAACGAGAAGCGCATTAAAAAAAGTGCCATCCTCCAGATAGACATAGGCTAGAGTTCGCTGATAGCGATCTTTGCGTTGGGCGTCATATTCGAGTCGGACCCTTTTTCCATCTAGCATCCGCTTCGCAAAAGCAGTACTCTCTGCACCGAAATACTCTTTTTTCACCCGGCCTGCATTCCGAGCCTCAGGACTATCCACTCCGATAAGCCGGATTTTTTCCTCCTCTCCCCGGGCATTGATCAGCCAAAAGGTATCTCCGTCAACTACCTTGCTCACCCGGAGTAGTCCGGTTTTTTGTTGGGCGTTTAACTCATTTGAAATGAATAAACCTATAAAAAGTAGGAGGTAGAGAAAGTGAAATACTCGTCGGTTTTTTTGCATGCTGAAAAATACTAATCTGGGTTTTTGAATAAAAATATTCCCTGGAATTTGTCATTAAATGTCATATAATCAAGCCAAGCTAAACATGAGTGTCGATAGATGAAATAAGGTTTGTATTGATAGTTGTCCTCTGGATAGTGTTGTTTTCTTCAAATGAACCAATCGATGGGAATAAGTCCAATCAAAAGATTTAGAGATGTGATAAATTAGATTTTCTCTATGTTTGAGAAAGAATAATAAATCTTCAGATCCAACCTAAAGACATTTCATTTTGAAACTCGTACAGTTCGTAAAGAGAGAATATAGAAAGTCAAGGCAAAAGAGATGGAATGCTCTTTTCGACAAGAAAATTAATGGGAAAGCAAAGATTGCCTTGGATTCACTGGCTAAACAGGGCAAGGGACTTTCCGATGACTTGGTGAGACAATGTGATGAGTATGCCCAAGATGTGCTAGGATCGAAATCCTTTTCTCCCTGGCTTCAAGTTTACACTTCTTTTCGAGGGGAATTTCTAGAAGGGTGGATTCCTGATAATTATATGGGTAGGGTCATTCCCCGGGTGCTGAATGGTGACCTCAGGAGTATTTCGCTTTATAAAACCTTATCCAAACGAATCATAGAAACAGACTTAATTCCTGACTTAGCCTATTTTGTCAATGGAACTTGGGTTTTGCTTTCTGGAGAACAGGTCTCTTTAGAAGAAGTCAAGGCAGCCTGCTTCAAAGATTATCCTTACATATTCATCAAGCAAGATCTCTCTTTTCAAGGGAAAGGAGTTATTAAATTAACGTCAAAAGAGTTTGATGCTTTTGATTTTAAAGCCTTTGGAAATTCGGTAATTCAAGCACCCATTTTCCAGCATTCCTTTTTGCAGGAACTGAGTCCAAGTGCTGTTGCCACCATACGCATTACGACGCTTAAGCGAAATGCAAATCCTGCCCGGAATATACTTTCTGGTCTCAGAGTAGGGCAAAAAGGGGTAGATGTAATTGATGGTAAAGACTCCATTCGAGTTCCTGTTAATTTGGAGACTGGCGAATTTATTGGAGTGGGGATCACTTCAGGTTGGGAAAGCTATTCCTCACATCCCGAAAGTGGACTTCCTTTTTCAGACAGTGCTGTTCCATACTACAGGAAAATGGTTGAATGCTGCGAAAAACTACACGATAAAATTCCACATCTTCAATTGATCGCTTGGGATGCCGCGGTAACTGATACTGGAGAAATCAAAATTATGGAGTGGAATACAGATTATCCCGGGATTATCTATTCGGAAGCAAGTACAGGACCTCATTTCAAGGGCTTAGGCTGGGAAAATCTCTGGAAAAAGATGTGATGCTGTATTTGATTCACTCAAGTAGATGACAGCTCTCAGATAGGGAGCTTTTAGGATTTGTAAAAAGTTTCCTGACAAAATATTCTTAATCAGCTTTTAGAACAAAATTCATGTTTGATAGTCCCGAATATCCCCAATCACTTTCTGAAGACCTCTTCGAGCAATGGCTTGAAATCGGCCGGGAAAAGCCGATCCCGTATGCCTATTTGCTGGTGATATGGGATGAAATCGAAAACACCTATTTGCCCATATATGTAGAGGAGCGATCACAGATCCATTCCTATTCACGATATGGGACCTCACCTGAAAGGCAATTGCTGGTAGCTGCTTACGACTTATTTTCAGAGTCGAGAGTGCTGTGATTTTTGGTAGACTGTTGGAATTAATCCCACCGGACTTTATACCGAATGACAATCGGGTCTTCTTGGTCTACGAGTTGCTCAGAGGCAATCTGAAGGGCCTGCGTATGCTTTTCTCCCAACTGCCCGGTTTCTAACAGTTGATTCCAAGTTTCGGTGTAGAGCAGTCGGTAGAAGTACTCTCCATCTGAAAAGGGCATCCCTCCCAGACCAGGAACTACCTTCGAAGCTTTGATTTGCTTCGTACCTGGATGCATAAATACCTCATAAACCGGAAAATCTGCCGGTATTTCTTCCATTTCCTCCAATTCAGAAGGACTTAATGGCTTTGGCGTAATTCCAAAAACTTGCGTATTGATGGTCTCTCCGGCTACTTCCACATTGCCGAAGTAAAAATCATAAGTCTGTGTGGCAATCATTCGCTCCAGTTCTTCATCTGCTTTGTCTTCCGGTTGAAGCCGGCTTTCCTCAGGCATACTTCTATCACCCGAATTCATACTCAAAAGCGGCTGAATCGTACCTTTTGAATAGTAAAATATCGTATCAGAAGCGCCGAAATTCAACAAAAATCCTTCTTCATAGGGGACGATTGAACCCGCTTCCCCACTTCCTGAAGCTGGATAGGATTTCAAGGGTAAAAATTCATAAGTCAAAGAGTCCCGGTCAAAGACTGCAAAATTTTTGAAGTAGCCATCCTCCTCTGGGTCTGTCCCTCTCAAGGCGACAAGCCACTTTTTTTCCTCAAAAGGATGAAAGTCAATAACAAAATAAGAACCGACTTGGCGGAGATTGATTCTGTTTTGGATGTCCAACTTTTCATCAAACTCTAAAAGGGATGTTCTGGAAATAGCTGCTAAGCGACCTTCCTCAGTCAATCCTAATTTGTCTATACTCTCGTATTCATTTGGTCCACCACCCTTTCTTGCAATTGACTGAATATGCTTGCCTTGCAAGTCAAATTCATGAATGGATGGATTCATGTAGGGATCGGTATTCAAGAATATCCGATCATCAGAGATAGCCATATTCGGGTCAAAGCCGAAAAATTGAATTGGCGTACCCTCCGGAATTTTCAAAGGGATAAACTCCACTTCGCCCAATACTTGTTCTGGACTTTGAATGATGTCTTCGGTAATTTGGAAGCTTGGGAAATTCTCAGAATTACTGTTTTCCGAATCTGAAGAACAAGCGAATAAACTCACAAAAGGGAGGAGTAGAAAAGCTCGATATAATTTCATATGCATTTAAGGAATAAAGGTCACTAAACTTCTAAAAGTAAAAAAGTCGGGAAAGGTTACAAAACCAACGGCTTTTTTCTCGAAAATTTTAAAGTCTGATAGCGCGGGCTACTGCAGCAGCCATGATACCCAAACCTTCTGTGTTTGGATGCACTCCATCTGGAAGCAAATCTGCCCTATCCATCAAAGGAGTGTACAAATCGATCATTTCAGAACCACTGGATTTGACGATATCGATGATCATCATCCGCTGTTCATTGTTCATTACATCAGCAGTAATTCCAAAATTATCCTTAGTTACAGGCACTGGCATGACTACGTAGACTTTTCCGTCTTTCGGCATATGAGCCTTGAATTCTGCAATCATATCCAAATAATCCTGTTTAAATTCTGAGCTGTAAGCCCAATTTTGAGGTTTGGAATCATTGGTGCCTAGCATGATCACCAGAATGTCTGGAGAAAAGTCCTTTACCTCCTGAAATTGCGGTTCGTTCCAATATGGGAAGTCGCCCTTTCGAAGAAGCGTCCTCCCGCTGACGCCAAAGTTTTTGACCTGATAGCTATCACCCAGGATGGCTTGCATTTGAAGAGGGTAACTGTCCGGATGGTCTCTACCGGGTCCTTGCGTGATGGAATTTCCCACACAGGCGATTTTGATGGGCTCCTGTGAAAAGACCGGTAAACTTAGTAAAAACGCTGCAAGCGATAGCAAAAGGGCTTTCATAGGTAGAATAGGTTTATTGAAGCAGGAAAATAGGAAATTTTGTTCAGTAAAAAAGGCTTGTTTCCAGCAATTAGGAATCTATTTTTACAGCATGTTCATCTTTAAAAAGGTGCTTCTGTGTCTTTCTTGGCTATCGATCGATGTGGTCATCGGGGCGACTGCGGGCATGTATTATTTCGCGGAAGTCTTGCATGTGCAACTTGATTGGCCGCCCTATTTCCTTTTGTCTCTTGCTGTATGGTGTATCTACAATTTGGACCATATTTTGGATTCCCAAAGTCAGCCTGATTTGAATTCTCCCCGCCGTCAATTTCATCATCGCAATAGAAAAACGCTCGTTTTTATTTTGGCGATACTCACTGTTTTGGGGGTGTTTGGAGGAATTTGGTGGTTTGGGTGGGGCAAAGAACTACAACTCACCTTGGGACTCGGTGTGCTGATCGGCTTGGTTAGACTATTGGTCTGGAAATTGGGCAAAGGATGGATGAAAGAGATAAGTATTGCCCTTTTTTACGTGGTAGGGATTGCATGGCTTCCCTATCTATGGGCAAATCCACTTGACCGAAGTGATGAGTTCTTCCTTTTTTTTGCAATTTATTTGATTCTAGCACTATTGAATCTTTGGATTTTATCTTATCTCGATGTGGAAGAAGATCGTCAAGCAGGATTTTTTTCAGCCACAAATGCTTTTGCTCCCGACAAACTAAGGCGTTTGATTTTCTATGTGATTGGGATTTTGGCATTTGCTTCTATCCTCACACTATTTTTTTTGACCTCCTTTTATAAAATTTTTGGATGGCTTCTTCTATCGATGATCCTTGTTCATCATTGGGCTTTTTCGAATCAAAAGCTCGACTCGGATCAGAAGCGGCTATGGATGGAGTGGGCATTTTCGATTCCCTGGCTTTTGTTGCTTTTCTAAAAGAGTATTTCTATACCAATAAACAATGCCTTAAATGGCTAGGTGTAGAGACAGCTAAATCACCCTGATCAATGTCAAATTATAAACACAGGGGAATATTCGGTAATCTCTTGGTGGGCGGTTTATCTTATTTTCGGGCAGGTTGGGGTTATATTGCTAAGCGATTGATAGATCTGCAGGTAGGTTTCAGATCTGATACCTTTAGAGGCTAAATTTCATCAAATAAATGCACTATGCCCAGTGATTGCTCTGCCGACGATCAGAGAATTGATCTCCTTGGTACCCTCATAGCTATACACTGCTTCTGCATCAGCTACAAACCGGGCAATGTCATGCTCCAATAAAATTCCATTTCCTCCGAATAATTCCCTCGCCTGATCCACGATAGATCGCATCCGAAGCGTGCAGAATACTTTGGCTAGCGAAGCGTGCTCGTCCTTGAGCTCTCCATCATCTTGCATCTGGGATAGGCGAAAGACCATGGTTTGCATCGCTGTCAGATCCCCAAGCATGGTGACTAACAAATCTTGGACAAGCTGGAAAGAAGCGATTTGTCGTCCAAATTGCTTTCGCTTGTTTGTGTAGGCAAGTGCCAATTCATACGCACCACGCGCACAACCTACCGCTTGCCAGGCGACTCCGGCCCGAGTCATCCGAAGGACTTTTGCAGTATCTCGAAAGGAATTGGCTTCCTGCAGGCGGTCCGATTCGGGAACTTCACAATTTGTCAACGTGATCAGCGCATTTTGAACCGTACGCAAGGCCATTTTATCTTCCATTTTTTCGGCTTTGAACCCCGGATTTTCTTTGCGGACGATAAAACCTTTTACCTGCTGATCCTCCAGATCCCGAGCCCAAATGATGGTGATATCTGAAAAGGTCGCATTTCCGATCCATTTTTTCTGACCATTCAGCATCCACATATCTCCTTCTCGCTTGCAGGTGGTAGTCAGTCCACCCGCAACACCGGAACCCACTTCAGGCTCGGTCAGTCCAAAGGCTCCGATTTTTTCCAGCTTTTGCATTTTGGGAAGCCATTCATTTTTCTGCTCCTCGGAGCCACAATGATAGATGGAGCCCATAGCCAGTCCACTTTGAACTCCGAAAAAAGTAGAAATCGAGGTATCCACTCTAGCCATCTCCATTGCAATGAAACCTTCTAGTAAAAAGGAATGACCCGGACAGCCATAACCCTGATAGGTCAGCCCGGCTATATCCAATTCGGCCATTTTTGGAATGATTTCCATCGGAAACTCGGCCCGATTCCAATAATAATTCGCGATCGGCTTAATCTCCCGATCCATAAAATCCCGAACTCGGAGTTGGATTTCCCGCTCATGTTTGGGAAGGTTTCTACCCAGCTCGTAAAAATCCCCATTGATGGCCGGGATTTCCTTCGGTTTGCTTCCTCCTTTGAGCATTCCCATCATTTTTGAGAGATCTTCTTCGCTCATATTAGCAACTAATCCAACCATTTTGGACAAATCCACCTTCTTGGATAGTTTGGAGATTTGGTCGATGTCTATTGTTTTTAAAAGCTGACGGATATTTGCGATATTTTTGAAGAGATTTTTCATTTTTAAACTATTGAGTTTTTATTGCGACATAAACTGTTTTACCCGTCTTGTTAGACATTTATTCGGAAAATCTGGCTTTTGAACCATTTAAACTAGGTTTTGACTTTCTAAGCCACACTTTTTTCCTCAGACAAACCTGGTAGAAGCAGCCAAGCTTGATGCATTTAGGTATTGGATTTAATCAATTAAATCCTTTGATTTTGGAACCAATGAAAGATCAGTATCGATTTATTTCCTCCACTTACCAGGCATTGACATCACTTGTTTTTGGCCAAAAGCTCAAACGGGCTAATGCAATGCATTTCTCTAAGATACCAAACAAAGCCGTATTAATCATCGGGGGAGGAGATGGAAGTAATTTTAAACCCATCGAGGCTGAGTTGGAGGGAGAATACTGGGAATTGTCTCCCAGCATGCTATCAAAGGCTATAAAAAACCTTCGCCAAAGCAACTTGTCTTTTCATCTCGGACACTTCAATTCCTTATCCGAATTTGATCTGATTTTCCTGCCTTTTGTATTGGATACGATGGGGGATCAGGAGATGCTCAAGTTTCTTGAAAAAGTGAAAAAAAATGTCCGGTCAGACGGCTTACTCATCCTTTCCGATTTTTTCTTTCCTTCTACCTATTATCAGAAAATGATTACCTGGATGATGATCCGCTTTTTTCAACTTTTTGCCAGTCACTCCCGAGGGGATTTACCTGATTTAGAAAGGCTGCTTTCCAAAGCTGGATTTTGTCTGATGGAGGAAAAAAAATGGGAAGGTGGTTGGATTCGATCTCAGATTTGGAGGCTGAATTAGCGTCCAGCTTTTTCGATAATCATTGTGATCAGGACATCGAAATACGTTCCATTCCCCGGTCCATACCAGTTCATTTCCCGTACTTCGTGAAAGTGCTCGTCATAAAGATCATCAGGCGTGATGTAGCCGATATAGCCTCCGTTGAAAGTCGTGATTATCAAGTTAAGCCCCTTTGATTCAGCGAGCTTTTCCCACTTTTTATAGAATACGCCGGATATTTCACCGCTAGAAGAGATCAGAAGTGTATTCCCAATTTGTGTGATATCGAAATGCGCATTGGTATCTCCCACTAGCCGGTCAAAAAGCCAGGGGCGAATCCGCCAATTATCAGAAATTCGAAGGTGCGGTTCCCGAAGCTGAATATTCAATCGCGCATTTTTCAGGCTGGTATTTCGAATCGTAGCATAACGAGTCATTTTCAAGCGATTGACAGAATCTAGTTGAAAGGCGTATTCCTGAATATCCATTACCTGATTTCCAGGGGCAATTGGCCGGTGAGAACCGACTGTGCCGGAAGCAAAAAGCGCAAAGTCAAACTCTTTTTCTTCTAGGTTCTTCATGAGGTAGAAAGGATAGTCCCCAGAAAGCCCCATGAATTTAGAACTGAGACAAGTGGCATGAGCCGAATAGGTGATCAAGGTGGCTTTTTGACCAGATTTTTGGGTGAAGATTAGCTGACGGGTAAAGGGGTCTGTCGGGCCATCCTTGATGAATCGGTTGGCAAGCAGCTCTCCGGCATTTGCCTTTCGGTAAGTGATAGAAACCGTATCCATCTCCATTTTTGCCTTAGAAATAGCCTCTAAACTTTTCTCCGAGATCATTTGGACTATTTCCTCCTGAAAACCACCAAAGGCTAATTCACCCACTGGACCAGGCATGTAGCCACCCATGCCAGAATGGGTATGTGTAGCGGTGAAAATCACTTGAGAAAGCTCAGGAAAGGTTTTTTTGACCGCGCTTTCGATGGATTTTGCCAAGTAAGGGTGGACAATCAGGAGTTCCAGATTTAGCCAAGCAATGCTGCTTTTGCCATTACTCAGTACGATGCTTTTGACAAAACTGCTATCCTGAACAAAATCATAAGCTCCCCGTGGTGCATACCCGACCAAATCAATCGGCTGGTCGGGAGTCATATTAGCCTTGCCCCAGCCTGCTAGCCAAAAATCTCCCTGGGTGGATTCAATAGGTAAGTCTTGAAGGCTTTGGAGGGTATTTTGATAAAAATCCTGATTCTCAATCGGCGATCGGTCCACACGCGTAAGGGTGAAAATTGCCACTAGCAACAAAAACAGAAAGATCCCGAGAAGGACCTTTCCAAAAGTGATAAAAATGGATTTCCAGTTCATGAATTAGTATTCATAAGTCCCATAAGGGCTATGGATGGTTACCTTTTTCTCGGTGGAGGCTTCGACCCGACCGATGATTTGAGCTTCGACGCCGTGGGATTCTGCGATATCGATGATTTCTTCGGCATAGCGCTCATCTAGGTAAACTTCCATTCGGTGTCCCATATTGAAAACCTTGTACATTTCTTTCCAGTCCGTGCCGCTTTCTTCCTGAATGATTCGGAAAAGAGGAGGAGTCTCAAAGAGGTTATCTTTGATCACATGGAGATTTTCGATGAAATGAAGCACTTTGGTTTGTGCGCCTCCGGAGCAATGAACCAAACCGTGAATGTGTGGTCTCAAGTAATTGAGCACGTCCACCATGATGGGGGCATACGTTCGGGTAGGGGAAAGTACGAGCTTGCCCATATCCAAAGGAGCTCCAGGTGCTGGATCAGTCAGGTTGTATTTCCCTGTGTAAATCAATTCCTCCGGCACTGCAGGGTCGTAAGATTCCGGATAATTCGTCTTCAAAAGTTTATTAAAAACATCATGTCTGGCAGAGGTTAGACCATTACTTCCCATTCCACCATTGTATTCGGCTTCATAGTTTGATTTGCCAAAAGAAGCTAAACCAACAATGACGTCTCCTGCCTGAATTTTGTCATTGGAGATGACATCCTCTCTTCGCATGCGAGATGTGACGGTGCTGTCTACAATCACAGTACGCACCAAGTCGCCCACATCGGCTGTTTCTCCTCCGGTAAGTACTGCGTTGACTCCTTTGTCACGAAGCATTTGAAGTACTTCTTCTGTGCCTTCGATAATGGCTGAAATGACTTCTCCAGGGATTAAGTTTTTATTTCTACCGATAGTAGAGGAGACAAGAATATTATTGATCGCACCTACACATAGCAGATCGTCGGTATTCATGATGATGGCATCCTGAGCGATCCCTTTCCATACGCTCAGGTCACCCGTTTCTTTCCAATAGAGATAAGCCAGTGAAGACTTGGTGCCTGCGCCGTCTGCATGCATGATATTGCAGAATTCCGGGTCATTGCCCAGTGTGTCTTCGACGATTTTGCAGAATGCTTTTGGAAAAAGGCCTTTGTCAAGGTTGGCGATGGCCTGATGCACATCTTCTTTGGAGGCGGAAACACCGCGCTGCATGTAGCGCTCGTTCATGGAGATTTGGGATTGGTTACCAATAAACAAAGTTAAGTATTCCGATTCATTGAGGAAGGGATTTGCAGGAAATATGTATTTGGGGAAATATGCCTTTGGCAAGATATGCTTCACTTCGTTCAGCAAGATAGGTTCGGCTACGCCTCAAAAGATATTTTGTGCTTTGGTCGTTGAAATAGGCATTTAGCGAAATACGATGGAAATACAACTTGCTTCGCTCGTTGAAATAGGCCTCACGAAATACAGTAGAAATATATCACGCTTCGCTCGATGAAATATGCCTTTGGCAAGATATGCTTCACTTCGTTCAGCAAGATAGGTTCGGCTCCGCCTCACAAGATATTTTGTACTTCTCTATGACTGACGAAAACCCACTACTTACTACTTACCGCTCACCACTTACTTTTTGCTCCCATCTTCCATCTTCCCACCCCACCTCACTCAAACATCTCCTCAATCAACTGACTGTAGAATTCTTTCACTTCCATACCTATGGCGCGTACCTGCTGAGAAATCAAACTGGTTTCTGTTTGCCCGGGAACGGTATTGATCTCGATAAAGTAAAATTTTCCGCTTTCTTTTTCCAAAAAATAATCAATTCGAACCGCCCCTTTGCAGTTGAGCTTTTCGTAGACCTTCTCAACGATTCGGCTGACACGCGTTGCCTCTTCTTCACTCATTCGGCCTGGAGTGATTTCTTCCGTGACTCCTGCGGTATACTTGGCCTCAAAATCAAAATACTCCTTGCTGCTGACGATTTCGGTGGCAGGAAGTACCGTGATTGTACCTTTTCCCCGAAAAACCCCAATCGAGAATTCTCTACCGGATACAAACTCCTCCACCAAGACCTGTTTGTCTTCAGCAAAGGCACTTTCCAAAGCCTGCGGAAGTTCCTCCCAAGTTTTCACCTTGCTCATCCCGATCGAACTTCCTCCATTATTCGGTTTGATAAAAAGCGGGAGAGTCAATTCAGATTCGATTCGTTTTTTGTTTTCAAGAGTATTCGCAAATAATTGAAGCGATTTGGCGATGTGAAGCTCAGGAATATCGTCCACAATGGCTTTGGTATAGCCCTTGTTCATCGTGATGGCAGAGGTGAGTTGGTCGCAGGTCGTATAGGGAATTCCCAACATGTCAAAATAACCGGCCAGCTTTCCGTCCTCCCCTGGTGAACCATGAAGAATGTTGAACACTCCATCAAAGTTGATTTTTTCATCGCCGATAGTGATCGAAAAATCATTGAGGTCCACCGGAATCTTTTCTCCAGAATCGCAGATAAAATGCCAGTCATTGGGATAAATTAGGATTTTATAGACATCGTAACGGCTACGGTCTATGGTTTTTTCCACGACAGCAGCGCTTTTCAAAGAGATCACCGACTCACCGGTAAATCCGCCTGTAACGAGGGCAATTTTTTTCTTCATAGCTGGAGTAAAATGAATATGCGAAGTAGCTTAATTTATCCAAACCCTCCAAAGATAATGCCCCTTCAGCGCCTTATTTTCTTATATTCGTCCCTGTTAATTCACGCATTTACCCCAAATTAATTCTGATATGATTAAAAGTTTGAAAAAGACCGGTATGCTTTTACTGGTTTTGATCAGCACAGCCTCCATGCTACAAGCACAGGCTTTGAAAAAAGTAACGCTTGAGGATGTTTTTAAAAAAGGCACCTTCTCCCAAAAATCCGTCTATGGCATCAACTGGATGAAAGACGGGCAATTTTACAGCAGTTTGGTGAATCGGGCTGGCTCTCCCATGGTGGTCAAGATCAATCTTGCAACGGGCGAGGAAGAAGCGGTCCTTATAGACGGCAGGGCGCTTGGAGTCAAATTTACTTCCTATTCCTTCAATACGGATGAGTCCAAAGCGCTGATTGCATCTGATGTGGAGTCTATCTACCGAAGATCCAGCAAGGGAATATTCTATGTGGTTGATATGGCTACTGGCGAAAAGCAGCAACTCGCAGATGGAGAGAAAATCTCTTATGCCACGCTTTCACCTGACAATAACAAGGTCGCTTTCGTCAAGGATAATGACCTATTCATGGTCGATTTGTCAAGCAATGTGATGACCCAAATCACTCAAGACGGCGAATGGAACAAAATCATCAATGGAGCTGCAGATTGGGTCTATGAAGAGGAGTTTTCCATGGCACAGGCTTTCAAATGGTCTCCAGATGGGAAGAAAATCGCATTTATCCGCTTTGATGAGACAAATGTTCCTGAGTTTAATATGCAACTCTGGGGGCCGCTTTATCCGGCCGATTACCGATTCAAATATCCAAAGGCAGGAGAAAAGAATGCGGAGGTTAGTATTCATGTCTATGATTTGACATCTGGTAATATCCAGAAAATGGATGCTGGTTCGGAGACTGATATTTACCTTCCCAGAATTTACTGGACGCAAGATCCCAATCAACTGGCTTTTATCCGACTCAATCGTCTCCAAAATCAACTGGATCTATTTCACGCCAATGCAAATACAGGCGAAAGCAAGTTGATCATTTCGGAAAAGTCAGAGACCTATGTGGACCTGAACTACAATGACAATCTCCAATATCTGAGTGATGGAAAAAGCTTTATCCGAACATCGGAGCAGGATGGCTTCAAGCATATCTACCATCATGCCATGGATGGAAGCTTAATCAAGCAGGTTACTTCCGGTGATTGGGAAGTGACAGAATTGGTTGGAGTGGACGAAAAAGGAAAGAAAATCTATTTTGTATCTACCGAGGTATCCCCACTTGAGCGAAACTTTTATGTGGTTGATTTGAATGGGAAAAATAAAAAATCCCTAACTCCACTATCCGGTACGCACCGAATCAATATGAGTCCGGACCATCGTTTCTTTATCGATTATTTCTCTACTACCGAAATCCCTCAAAAAGTTGTGCTTTGCGAAGCAAATGGTACGCCTGTAAAAACTTTGGAAGAAAATGAAGCTTTGGAGCAGACCTTGAAAAGCTTTGCCTTGGGTAAAAAGGAGTTTTTCACTTTTCCTACAGTGGATGGTACCTCCTTGAACGGATATATGATCAAGCCGGCAGATTTTGACCCAAATAAAAAATATCCGGTGCTGATGTACGTTTATGGCGGTCCAGGTTCTCAAAATGTCTTGAATTCTTGGGGTGGTACCCGTGACTTTTGGCATCAGGCTTTGGTGGCTGAGGGTTATATCGTAGCCTGTGTAGACAATCGCGGTACAGGAGCCCGGGGTCGTGACTTCAAGCATTCGACCTATGCGAACCTTGGGAAATTAGAAACTATTGATCAGATAGAAGGAGCGAAGTATTTTGCGAAGCAAGCCTTTGTAGATCCGGGTCGAATCGGAATCTGGGGATGGTCGTACGGAGGATACATGTCTTCTCTTTCCTTGATGATAGGCAATGATGTCTTCAAAACTGCCATCGCTGTGGCGCCTGTAACCACTTGGAGATACTATGATACGATTTACACTGAGCGCTATCTTCAGACACCGCAACTCAATCCTGCAGGCTATGATGACAATAGCCCGATCACTCATGTGAACAAGTTGAAAGGGAATTTTCTACTGATTCATGGTACGGGTGATGATAATGTTCATTTCCAAAACACAGTTGACCTGGTTGATGCCCTGATCACGGCGGATAAGCAGTTTGAGACCTTCTATTATCCAAACCGAAACCATGGGATCTATGGAGGAAATACCACTTGGCATTTGTATTCTCAAATGACCGATTTCCTTAAGCGAAAACTGTAATTGATTTTCAAAAAAAGATAAAAACCGCAGGGCCTGAGTTCTGCGGTTTTTTTGTTTTAAGATAGTCTTCTGGAAAGAAGAAAAGTTAATTTTACTTGAAGGGGAATTTTGGGTTAAAAAGATTCGAAGGGAGTCTAGGACAATGTCAGTCCGAGCCGAGTCGAGGACCTAGTTAATAATTTTACAAAATAATTTTCTAAAGCTCCATTGGATTAAAAATTCGCAGTCCCTTTACTTTTTCAAAATCCTTTTGATTGTGAGTTAATAATTCCTGCCCTTGTACTAGAGCTGAAGCAGCTATTATAGCATCAGGAATTTTAATGTTTAATTTCTTTCTAATGCGGATAGTTTCGTCCTTGACTTCTTCAGAAAGTTCTATTTTTCTGAAATGGGATAAAAAATCCGAAATCACCAGTTTCTCTTTTTCTGTGAGCCTCTTCCAAGATAAAAGTTCTATTTCTGTAATGATGGAATAATATTGATCACGTCGATTTAATTCCTTAAAAAGTGAGAGTTTGGAGGATTCTGGAAGGAGATCCTGCAGAAAAAAAATTATTGCATTTGTATCCCATACCATTATTCCCAGTTTCTAAATTCCTTAATATCTTTCTCAATCTCAGAAAGGGGTAGCTTTTTAACACTGCCAACATACTTTTCCCAGTCTACCGTTGAACTGGTTTGCCCCTTATTAATTTCTATCAATTTTTGTTTTGCAAGTGCTTCAAGCTTTTTGAATGCCTTCTTATCAAGGATACTAATCGTTACTTTTTCCATAGCTCAATTTACTAATTTAATCTGATCAAGATAAAATTTCATCCGGCTGTGGTCCCGGGGTAAAAAGTCGATTTTATCAATCTTGTCTTCCTTGTGATTGTAAAAAACCTCAACGTAATCATTTTCCAACAGATACAGATTCACCTTGTGCCGGTAGTAGCGAATAGCCACCACGAAGGTACCCTCTAGATAGAGGGTCTTGATTTTTTGGTGGAGAGGCATATCGCTGAATTCTTCTCGGCTCATGAACTTGTTTTTACTTCTGACTCCAAATTAATCAAAATGGTTCGGGGAATGCGTGATTTTTTGAATTAGTCCGTGAAATATTCTAAAAGCAAAAAGCCCCAAGATTTTATTCTTGGGGCTTTGATTGTCGGTTTTGTTTTCCGCTTAGTGAACTTCTTCCTGGAAGTCCTTGATAGCCTCACTAAAGTCCAATACTTCTGAATTATTCATTTCACTCGATACAATGCTTGAGCCGGCAGCCGAGCGATATCCACCTGCACAGTGTACCAAAACTGGCTTATCAGCTGGGATTTCATTGGCTCGCTCACGCAATTCATGAAGAGGAATATTGATACTAGACTCGAAAATCGGAGTGTTTTTGTGCTCGTCCGCACTTCGGATATCCACGATGGTATAGGCATCTGGATTCGCTTTGAATGCTTCTACATCAAATTCTTCTCCGGTGGCATTCATTCCTGCTGGATTGACTACGGCGCCTTTGATCAATTGCTCGTAGCCGATTTTTGCAGCTTTGAAAATCAAAATCTCCAACTCAGCTTCTGTATCTGCTACGAGGAAGAATTTCTCCTCAGGTCCTACGATGGATCCCAACCAAGTTTCAAATTTTCCACCATTCATGATATTGATGGCTCCTGGTACGTGTCCTGCACGGAACTTGTCCTGCTCGCGGCTATCAATAACCAAGGCTCCCTCTGGAATGGCAGAACCTGCTGGCCAAATGCTCACCTGAGAAATTGATCGCTGATAGGCAGGAGCACCTTTTTTGTTCATATCTACATCGTAGCCAAAGTATTTTGGGATGTGCGGTTGTCCTTCTAGAAGAGAACTCACAAAAGTTTGCTCGTCTACATCTCCAAATGCCCAGTTAGTTGCTCGCTGCTCACCGATGGTTGACTGACGGGCATCACTGAGGTTTTTACCACAAAGCGAACCTGCACCGTGTGCTGGATAAACAATGACATCATCCGCCAAAGGCTTCAATTTGTCTTGTACCGTGTGGAACATCATTTTCGCCAATTCCTCACGCTGAGCTTTCATGTTTCCGGCTTTTTCACGCAAGTCAGGTCGTCCTACGTCTCCGATGAAAAGGGTGTCTCCAGAGAATAATGCATGGTCCTTTCCATTCTCATCTTTCAATAGGATACTGATAGAATCTGGAGAGTGACCTGGGGTATGAATGGAATGGAAAGTAACCTTACCCATCTGAAAAGAATCTCCCTCATCAAATCCTGTATGTGGGTATTCTGCTCCTACAAGCTTAGAAACATAGATTGTTGCATCCTCATTTTGATGAAATTCAAGGTGAGAACTTACGAAGTCAGCATGCGGGTGCGTTTCGATAACCGCAACGATTTTTGCATTATTTGCTTCCGCAAAATCGTAGTACTGCTGAGGATTTCTCCCTGGGTCTACGAGTGCTACTTTTCCTTCACTTAAAATGGCATAGCTGGCATGTGCCAAGCCTTCGTCATAAAATTGTTGGATATTCATGTTGTATAAGTTTTTTCTGAATTGATACCACAAAGGTAAAACCTGACAAAAGTCAGTTTTGGTGATGCATGTCACGTAACATCCTTCTAATCAGATTGCGATTTCTATTCGATAATATTTCTGAAAAAGCATTGCATCACAAAGGATTAGTCTTTAAAATTGGTTCCATGAACTATCGGAATTTTTCTATTCAGAATCGCCTCGGAATCAATTGGGCCTTACTTTTTTTATTCGTTTTTGTATTTGCCTCCTGCAAGTCTTCAAAAGTAGCAAAAGATGACCCGGCTTTCAAGGTCATCAGTACAGCAAAGTCCTATTATGGTACGCCCTACAAGTTTGGCGGGACCACGAGGGCGGGAATGGATTGTTCGGCCTTACTATTTCATTCATTTTATTCAGTGGGGGTCAATTTGCCTCGCATGTCGGCAGATCAGGCCAAGCAAGGAGTAAAGGTCAATACCAGAGACTTAAAACCCGGGGATGTGTTATTTTTTGCAACAAGCAGGCGGAAAAAAAGAGTGACACACGCAGGAATCGTCACGGAAGTGAATAAGGGAGATATTCGTTTTATCCATGCATCTACTTCACTCGGGGTATCGGAGGATTATCTGAGCAATCGCTATTGGAACAAGGCTTTTTTATTTGCAAGAAGATTGCTGGAATAAAAAAAGAGCGCCGAAGCGCTCCTTTTTACAATTAGCCCCATGAAATTAAAATTAGAAATCACTTGTACCGTCAGGTCTCAAGACATATCGGAAAGTGTAATGACCGCTTGGAGTACTTCTCGGGTCAATTTGATCAACGGGTGGGTTCCCTTTGTAATAGCTGAGAATTTCGATTTTGCTGTAGTTCCCTTCAGTCGTTTGGACTAAGATGACACGACCGGGAATCGGCGTGACTGTAAAAGTAGCCGAATTGTAGTTGTACCAACCGTTGCCACTTCCCGTAGGGATCGCAAAACTAGACTCTGTGTCGGTAGCAAAAGTGGCGTTTGCAGGCACTTCGGTGATTTCTTCAAAGATACCATTGACCACAGCCGCACTTACATTCTTACTGCTGTTAACCCGAATGGTCGTTCCTTTGAAAGCTAGGTCCCAATCCTCGTTTTCAGACACTAGGGCATTCTGTTCTAGGCTGAAAAACTGGAAAGGTCGCTCTTCAGTCACTTCACCGGTATTCCTGTCGATGACGTCATTGGGTGCTGCCAGGTCTTCGACCAAAATGGCTTCAAGTGGTACAATTGGTAAAGGATCATCATTGCTATCGCAAGAAAACAGGAAGCCTGAAATAGCTGCTGTAAAGAGGAGTTTTTGAATAGTTTTCATGTGTGTTTACTCGATTTTATTTAATTAATTTATAAGGTTTATTACTGGAATTTTGACACCAAGGAAAAGCACTCGGCCGGGATTATTGGGTTGTGCTGGAGTGGCGGTATTCAATAGATTGGTTCCGCCTGCTTCGAAGAATATTCCGTTCGAAAGGGTTTTGGAGGCAGTAAGATTGACCGAAACCCAACCATCAGCATACTCGCTCTCATCGTCTAGGATGAGGTTACCATTGCGGTCAGCAAAGCCAAACTTTCCTCGGTATATGGCACGCAAGGCCCAGTCAATTCCGGTATTTAATTCCCGGTAGTTAATCTTGAAGTTTCCGCTGTGGCGACTTCGGTTGAACAGGCCCCCGTAATCTTCCAGAGTGACTCTTCGGGTTTGATTTTGGCTATTTCGTTTGAAAACTTCACCATTTTCGATTCGATCCACCACATCCAAATCACGAGTATCCAAAAAGGCATAACCTGCGCTTAGGGATAGATTTTCAAGTACTTGAAAAGAGGCGTCTACTTCTACTCCCTGGGTGATTACGCTTCGCACGTTGAAATAAGAGAATGCGTTCTGTCCCGTGTTTAGCTGTGCAATTGGCGCCGTTTCAATCAGATTGTCAATGGCATTTCTGAAGGCGTTTACCTGCAGGCTGGCTCTTTGGCTGGCTTTCCATCGAAAACCTGTATTGAAAGCCCATGAAGTCTCAGCCTGCAAATCACCGAAGGTAGATGGGTCGAATAAAATTTGGGCCACCAAGCCTTGCTCCTGCAGGCGGGCTATTCCCTCTTGTGCTAAAGTGGCTCCAAAGACATAGTATCCCGAAGCAGCATTGTTGAAGTTTAAAAGAAGTTGGCGGAAATCTGGGGCTTTGAAACCTGCCCCGAAGGATGCCTGCCAACTGAGTTTTTCAGAAATCTTGTACTGCCCAGAAACTTTTGGGCTGAGTCGATTGCCATATTGGCTATGGAAGTCGGCTCGTAGACCGGAGACTACATTCACCCGCTGCCCTGGGTCCCACTGATGCTGAAGGAAAAAGTAGCCTGCATCGAAACGATTCAAATCATCGTAACGAGTCGCTTCTACCGTCTCGATCAACTGCCCCAAACCTAGTGTCAAGAGCTGATTGGGTTTGATTTGATAGTCTGTCTGAAGTTCGGTTCGATGATAAAACTGCTGGAAATCCTGCAAATCGAAAACTTCTCCGCTGGATTGAAATCGGGTGTTTGAGTTTGTACTAAACCATGAGCTCATCCCTCTGAGTGTAAAAAGCCACTTTTCATTGGGCTTGAATCGAAGAGTAGGGTTGAGGTTGATATCCCGGCGGGCATTGTCCATTTCCAAAAGCTCAGGATTAGCTGCGCCACCTGTTTGCATCAGACCATCTGAAGTTTCTGAATAGCCTCTTGCAAATAGGCTCAAATCCCATTTTGGAGCCAGGTTTCCATTGATTTTCACCTGAGCAGTGGTTGCTTTGTAAGGGTTTTGCGTTTGTCCGATGGTTTCTGGAGTCAGGTCAAAACCATCCGTTTGGAAGTGATCCAAAAATACATTGGCATCCCACATTTCGCCTCCTGTTCCTAGTTCCAAGGATGGGTTCCAGCTGTTAAATGATCGATGACGAAGAGCGATATCAGCTTTGGGCTGACCCGAATTATTTTTGGTAATGATATTCACTACCCCGGCCATGGCTTCACTCCCATAAATCGCACTGGAAGGTCCGCGAAGAATCTCGATTCGCTCAATATTGGAGACAGATATGCGGTCCAGATCAAAGGTGCCTGCTGTACGACCAATCAATGGCTCGCCGTCTAGTAGAATTAAAATGTAATCAGAGTCAAGCCCTTGCATCTGCAAACCTGCGCCATGGTCTGAGGCGATTTGAAGGCCAGTTTGCTCCTGCAAAATTTCCGAAAGTCGTATCCCGCCTGTTTCCTGAATCTTCTCAGTATTCAAGACAGTTACCGGCATAGGAAGATCCTCCACACTTCGCTCAGTTCGCGTAGCTGCCACCACAACCTCCTGGAGGTTTCCGGATTTTTCATGAAGAATGATTTTTTCGGATGCCAGCCATTCTTCCCAAGTAAGCTGCTGGGTTTCATAGCCGAGTGCAAAAATCATCACCCGTTCGCCTGTAGAAGGGGAGATGACCTGACCACTTTCATCCACCTGCATAGGCTTTTGCCCATCGACTTTGACTAGGGCAAATGGAATAGGATTTCCCTTTTCATCCAAAATAATCTTTTCCCCTTCTTGATAAGCTCCAAATACAAGTTGGGGAATTAGAAGAAAAATAGCTGTAATTTTAATTAGATTAATTCTAAACATAGGTTTAAAATTTAAGCGGAGGTCCAACTCCGCTTGTTTGATTTAGTTCAAACTGTCGAGAATTGCTTTCCATTCGGGCTTTTGAGGAATTCCAGGTTTGCGCAATCCAAAGAACTGAGCAACCATTTCTCCTTCCGTATCAAAAAGCTCTAAGGCAGAGACCAATCCTTCAGTCGTATTTTTATGAACTACGAAGGCACGGTCCACAACGGATTCATTGAGGTGCATATTAAATTCAGGATCCATGACATTGAGCCAATCTCCTAATTGTTTGATGGTCTTCACCTTGCCTTGGTGAATCTGAATATTCCCCTTATTTCCTGCGAAAATCATGATAGGAAGCTTGATGTCAGAGGCAGTTTCCAATACACTTCTCACAGAAAGCCGACCCACTTCATAAGCCCACTGATCATCAATCCACTCGACCGCATTAAGTCGGTTCAATTTGTATTTGCGAAGCATTCCGAAGAAATCATGGGTGTCTTTCATGTTTTCCCAATCGGAAGAGAAGCTTTCAAAGTCCAAGTCCCCTTTACTCACGTACTCCGCTTTTTCGAATGTCTCAGTAGCCAAATCAGAGGACTGATCAGCGTGGGTATGTGCTTTGACCAATTCTTCAGAGAAGTCAAAATCAGAATCCTCCTGCAAAAACACCTTCATGACGGCATCACCAGCTTTGTCAAAATACTGAAGACTAAACATCGGGCCACGTGGAGTTTCTGAAACTACCGCAAAGCCAAATTTCCATCCGCTAAAGAATACCCGCTGCTCAATTGGTCCGATCACCGTGGCGATTTTTTGAGGTCCGGCCTGATGCACCTCGATTTTTTGGAAAGTCCCTTTATGCTCCAAAACACAGCCTTCATTTCGTGTCAAAGACATTACCCGACCCAGCTTTGGAAATTTTTCAAGCTGTTCCACAAAGTCCTCGGATAGTCGGATCACATTTTCACCGATTCCTGTTGCTAGTAATTCAGCTTCTGAAACGCCCAATTTTTTGGCAGCGTCACGAATTCGAAGTTTTGGCTCTTGTTCCTTTAGATTGGTCCAGGCCTGCTTGAGTGAGGTAGTTTCGATTGCGGTATTCATGCTTGTGCTTGTTTTGAGATTTTTAGATCTGAATGAAATTTGGAATTACTGCTTACGAGGATTTGCTGTGTTTCCTGATCTCGGACCAGTCTGATCGGATGATCGAAAACCTCGGAGAGGAGGGTTTCTGAATAGACTTCCTCCACCTTGCCAAATCCTGCGATCAACCCATCCTTCACGATGGCAATTCGATCTGCGTAATGTGCTGCTAGATTCAGGTCATGCAGTACGATCAATACGCCGATATTTTGAGATTTTAGTTTTTTAAGAATATCCAAGACAATGTGCTGCTGGGAAATGTCCAAGCTCGAGGTTGGTTCGTCCAAAAGTAGGTAGCGGGGGAAGGGCTTTTTCTCCCAAATCTGAATCAATACCCTCGCTAGTTGT
Organism: Algoriphagus marincola HL-49; assembly: GCA_001314815.1. Taxonomy (GTDB): domain Bacteria; phylum Bacteroidota; class Bacteroidia; order Cytophagales; family Cyclobacteriaceae; genus Algoriphagus; species Algoriphagus marincola_A. The sequence goes on along the minus strand of LJXT01000001.1, from coordinate 29,484 downwards.
ACTCGCTGTTTTTCTCCTCCGGAAAGCTGCTGATAGAGTCTGTCTTCCAAGTGAACCACTTTTGTCAGCTCCATCACTTCACGGATATTTCTCTCTGAGTTTCTTTTAGAATCTTTGGGAAGTCCTAATTCAACCACCTCTCTGGCGGTGAAAGGGAAGCTTACCGTAGAATGCTGCGGCATCACTGCACGGACACTTGCCAATTGGTGGGTTTTGAGTGCCTTTAGATTTTGGCCGTTGTAATCCACTTGGCCTCGGGTACAGGAGATTTCTCCCGCAAGGATTTTGAAAAGCGTAGATTTTCCGGCACCATTTGGACCTAAGACAGCCAGAATCTCACCTGGGTTGACGGATATGCTTGCCTTCTTGACGATAGGCCGCTGTCTGATACAAAAGTGAATGTCCTCGGCTTGCAACATTAGGAGTTAATTTTGTTGAGTTTGAAAATCAGATAAATAAAGAAAGGAGCACCGATAAGAGCTGTCAAGACTCCTATGGGTAATTCTGCCGGTGACACGACGGTTCTAGCCATAAGGTCAGCTACATTTAATAAAATTGCTCCCAGCAGAAAAGAGGCCGGTAATACCAAGCGGTGATTAGCTCCAAATCCAATTCGTATCAAATGTGGCACGACTAGCCCGACGAAGCCTATCATTCCCGCAAGGGATACCCCCACGCCCACGATTAGTGCGGATAGGATTAATGTTTTTATTTTGACCCGCTGTACGGAGATTCCCATGTGAAAGGCTTCCCGTTCGCCTAGCGACAGCGCATTCAGATTTCTATATTCGAGCATCAGCATGATCGAAGGAATGCCGATGAGAGCTATGGCTACCGGAAACTTACCCCAGGAGGAAGCTCCCAAGTCTCCCAAACTCCAGAAAGTAAAACTTCGCAAGGCAGAATCGTCTGCAAAAAACAAGGTCAGACCGATTAATGCTCCAGCCAAAGCATTGATGGCAACACCTGCTAAAATCAAGGTGGCTGTATCCGTTCTTCCTTGAGTTCTGGCCAACTGATATACAGCCCACACATGCGTCAATCCGCCCAGGAAAGCAAATAATGGCATGCCCAGATTCTGGATTAGTGAACCGCTGACTAAACCGGGAACCAACACAATGAAAACTACCGCAAAGAGCGCGCTTCCGCTGCTGACCCCGATCAATCCAGGCTCTACCAGTGGGTTTCTAAATAATCCCTGAAGAGCTGCACCAGCTATGCCCAATCCACCACCTATTAACAGCGTGATGATGATTCGGGGAAGTCTGATTTGCAGCAGAACATTGGCTGCACTTCGATCCACTCCTTCCAAACTCAATCCAAATTGCTCACCCAAAATAGCCAAAACCGAAGAGAAAGGAATGGCATAGGCACCAAGCGACAGGGATAGCAGCATGATTAAAACCAATGCTATTCCCAGGACGGAAAGCACTAATGCCTGATAAGAATTCTTCGATATGGGGATTCCGGCGATCACTATTCTTGCGTTCTTGTTGCCTTGGCGAGTTCAAGTGCTGCTTTTCCCATGCGAGGACCGAATCCTGATAGGTAAAGTCCATCCATTGAGATAATTTGGTCTTTTTGGAATGCGGTCGTTTCCGTGATTCCGGGTATTTTGGTCAAACCAGACTTCCCGCCCAAGCTTTCAAGTCCTGATTCGAACAGGACTAAATAATCAGGGTTTAGGCTGATTAAAGCCTCGGGAGTAAGTGGCACAAAATCTTCAAAATTTGTTTCTACTTGCTCCACGCCAGCGATTCCGAAGATGGATTCAGAAAAACTTCCATCACCTGCGATGAACAAAGACTCAGGTCCTCTAGCCATTACAAAGGCGGCTTTACCGTTTGGCTGTGAGTTAGAAAGGAAATCATTCAGATTTTGGAGATCTTTTTCGAGTTCGGCAATCATTGCCTGTCCTTGCTCTTCCATCTCAAAAAATGCAGCGATCTGTTGGATTAGGGCAATGGTTTGTTCTTTAGACTGCGTCTTTGGGAAGACTTCCAATTTGATCTTAGAGACGCTTTGAATTTGGCTTATGACTTCTTCATTTAAGTATCCCTCTTCCACCAAAATCATATCGGGACCCAAAGAAAGGATCCCCTCTGCTTTGATTTGGTTTCGGTAACCAATACTAGGAAGGCTCTGCAAAGAAGCGGGAAATGTAGAAGTGCGATCTGTCGCGATGATTTGGTCTCCTAGGCCCAATCCAACCACAATTTCACTGATGGTGCCACCAGCCGTGACGATTTTTGGGAGTGTAGTCTCCGTGGTCTCTGCTGAATTTTGAGGGCTGTCGCACGAAATGACCCCAAGCAGTACGATTAAAGAAGCGAAAAGCTTTCTCATTTATTTAGATTGAATTTGAATAATGGTCCAAAAGTAATTGCTAATTAGATTCAATCCAAATAAAAAATGATAGATTATTCTTATCAAAAAGCAAAAATTATTTATGTATTTACCTGTCCTGCAAGGGGATCTAATTTCTCTTAAGTAGAAGTTAGCAGTTAATGGACTTGGCTAAAGCTAAGAGTGGGAAGGTGAATCAATGGGTATGCTTTATATAATAAGGTGTCCGAAAAAAAAGGAAATTTCATTTGGGGCTTGAAAGTCGATGGCTTTAAATGTCTTTGAATTTGAAAGGATTAATTTTCCAAATATCCTTTGGTATTAGTCTTTATTGATTAATTTTGCGCACGAATTCAAAAAGCACATCCTTTTTACATTTCATCAAATCAAATGGCAAATATTGGAAAGATAACGCAGGTAATCGGCCCCGTAGTGGACGTTTCCTTCGAAGGCGGTAAGCTACCAAACATCCTAGACGCGCTGGAAGTGACCAAAGAGAACGGCCAAGTGGTCGTTATGGAGGTTCAGCAGCACCTAGGTGAGGACCGAGTAAGAACGATCGCGATGGATTCATCCGAAGGGATGGTTCGTGGCATGGAAGTGAAAGATATGGGTCAGCCTATCTCTGTTCCTACCGGGGAAGCGATCAAAGGTCGTCTTTTCAATGTGGTAGGTGAAGCAATTGACGGTCTTCCTCAGGTACCTGCTGGCAAGCGTCTTCCTATTCACCGATCTGCACCAAAATTTGAAGATCTTTCGACTTCTACCGAAGTACTTTATACAGGCATCAAAGTAATCGACTTGATTGAGCCTTATGCTAAAGGTGGTAAGATTGGTTTGTTTGGTGGTGCCGGTGTAGGTAAGACGGTATTGATTCAGGAATTGATCAATAACATCGCAAAAGCATACTCAGGTCTATCTGTATTTGCAGGTGTAGGTGAAAGAACCCGTGAAGGAAATGACCTTTTGAGAGAAATGATCGAGTCTGGTATCGTGACATACGGTGAAGACTTTGTACATAGCCTAGAAGAAGAAGGTGGATGGGATCTTTCCAAAGTGGACTTAAAGAAACTGGAAGATTCTAAAGCAACCTTCGTATTCGGTCAGATGAACGAGCCTCCAGGGGCCCGTGCTCGAGTTGCCTTGACTGGATTGACCTTGGCAGAATATTATCGTGATGGAGAAGGTGATGGAGCGGGTAAGGATATCCTATTCTTTATTGACAACATCTTCCGATTCACTCAGGCAGGTTCTGAGGTGTCCGCACTTCTTGGACGTATGCCATCTGCGGTAGGATATCAGCCTACCTTGGCCACTGAAATGGGCGCTATGCAGGAAAGAATTACCTCTACTAAGAACGGTTCCATTACATCCGTACAGGCGGTTTACGTACCTGCGGATGACTTGACTGACCCAGCTCCTGCGACGACTTTCGCTCACCTGGATGCTACCACGGTGTTGTCAAGAAAGATCGCCGAGTTGGGTATCTACCCTGCGGTGGATCCATTGGATTCTACATCCCGAATTCTTTCCCCAGATATCTTGGGAGAGGAGCATTACGGATGTGCGCAGCGTGTAAAAGAAATCCTTCAGCGATACAAAGAATTGCAGGATATCATCGCGATTTTGGGTATGGAAGAACTTTCTGAAGAAGATAAGCAAGTCGTACACAGAGCTCGTCGAGTTCAGCGTTTTCTTTCTCAGCCATTCCACGTAGCTGAGCAGTTTACAGGCTTGAAAGGTGTATTGGTTGATATCAAGGACACCATCAAAGGCTTCAACATGATCATGGATGGTGAATTAGATCATCTTCCAGAAGCAGCCTTCAACTTGGTAGGTAGCATCGAAGATGCAATCGCTAAGGGTGAGAAAATGCTTGCTGAGACCAAATAATAATTTGCAAATGATGAAAAGTAATCGGTAAGAATTTAGATCTGCCCCGATTATTTTTCGTGTTTATATCAAACGAAAAAGATATGCAATTAGAAATTGTCACACCGGATAAGAAAGTCTTCGAAGGAGAAGTATCTGAAGCGAGCTTCCCCGGAGCATCGGGTGCATTTCAGGTATTGAATAGTCACGCTCCGATCGTATCTGCTTTGGCCAAAGGGACTGTTTCCTTTACCACATCGGAAGGAAAGCAATCCATGATCGTGGACGGCGGAGTGGTGGAAGTGAAAAACAATGTGATCGTGGTACTGGCCGAAAAAGTCATCGGCTAATCGAAAACTATAAAAAACAGAAAAGTCCAACTCGGAAGGGTTGGACTTTTTGTTTTTGTGGATATCTTTTCCAAAGTTTGGAACTTTGGAAAAGGTAAAAATGCCTTAATCCACTACCGGTCTAAGCACTGCGCGTTTGATGTATTTTTCTTCTGATATTCTTTGACTACCTTCAAAAAAAATTAACTCTTCATTTATGATTCCGGCTAGGTATCCCATTCGATTGATATTTGTGGGGTTTGAGGACTCAAACCACTTTTTCTTATTTTTATCGTAAACGAATAGATGACTTTTTGCCTCATAATTCTTCAAATTATTGTTATTTCTCATTATCGTTTGAATAATTAAAAATTTTTCATTCTCAACCATATTTTTGAAAAAATGAGGATTTGGGACTTGCCAATATTTTTGAAACTCTGGGTTGAATTCTTTTTCTAAACCAGCTGGGTTGAATTCAAAAAAATCACTTTGAGATGGTATTTCCAGAATTTCATTGATCTTACCAGTGTTTATGGAATTGTATTCAAGGATGAATCTGTCCGATGGAAAAGATATTTTTAAAGAATTTAAATTTGATTTAGTTTGGGTAAAAGTTTGATAAGGTGTAATGGGGTAGTCCAGTTTTTTAAGTTTCTTAGGATAAAAAAGAAATCTATTAACCAGAGTACCATTATGATCAAATATTCCGATAAGTTCATCTACCTCCTTATAGAAGCCCACCTTGTTGTGATTTAATAATGAGGGAAATAGTTCAACCATGAAGAAGTCTTCATTTTTCCAAAAAAATGAGTCAACAGTTCTGATCATTTTGTTCTCAGGAATAGAAAGGAGAAACTTTCTTACTAGAGTTTGATCAATTACATGAAATACAAAAATGGATTTCTGTTTTGGGTCCAAAATGTGCAGTTCAGGAAAATCTTGTATCAAGAAGCCTGCTGGGTATAAAGGGATATCAACTATATCACAATCAGATACTCTATACTTAATCTCCCCATTGGAGGCATCCAAAAACCAAACACCTGGTGTCAAAAAACTGGAGACAGCCAATAGACTGTCCCCAATTAATTGAGCATCAGAAGCTCCGTTAAAGAAATCATTATTTTCAGCAACTGAAATTGAGTCAATCCATTCTAATTCAATTTTTTCGAAAACGCTATTTTCTGTTTGATCATTTTTGCATGAGATCATGAAAAGAATAGCAATGCTTAAGTAAATAATGATTTGATTTTTCATCCTCCCGGAAAGCATCTGATAAAATTACCGGTTGGGCACTCGTGATAAATACATTCTCCGCGCTCTTGGATTTGACAATCCCCACTTCGAATTACAGGGCCGCATGGACCACCTTGAGCTTTCACCGGCTGGACCACTGCAAAGCTACCCAAAACTATACCAAGTACAGCTAGGGCTAAAATCATTGTTTTCTTCATCAACTTAGTTGTTTATGAAGTGAAAAGAAAGAATTAAAAAAGCTAGCTTTGATTTAAAGGTAGGGAAAGGGACGTTAGTTGTCCAAAATAATTCAGTTAAAACTTTGGATAAAATGATATTCGGTCGAAAATGATTGGGGGGATAAAAAATTAGTTTGAGTGGTTTCTCTATGTAGTCTCTCAGGTAATGGATTTCAGGAATTAATTTTCTGTTGGTCTAAGCACTGTGCGTTTGATGTATTTTTCGTCTTTCCGAGGATTCACAATTTAAATCTTCTAATATTCTAATTTTGATATAATTTTCCTACATTTGCACCACGAAAGGGGGTGTACACATATGATCATAGTAAACGTAAAAGAAAACGAATCCATCGAGAAAGCGCTAAAGCGTTTCAAAAAGAAGTTTGACAAAACCGGTGCGGTTCGCGAGCTTAGAGCCCGTCAGGCTTTCACGAAACCTTCCGTCAAAAGAAGAGATCAAGTCATCAAAGCTGCTTACAAACAGCGGATGCAGGAGGAGGCAAACAAATAATTGTTACTCCTTATCATAAAATAGAGACAGCTATCCAATGGGTAGCTGTTTTTTTTGGTTCTCTATTTCTAGCATGCTTTTTCGATTTGTGACTTTTGTCAGAAGATAGTCTCCTTTTTTTCTACTATCTTAAAATTCAATTCTAGGCCAGATGATCGACTCCTTTGTCAGTTACCTCCAATACGAAAAACGTAGCAGTGCCCATACGGTGGAGGCCTATGAACGGGATCTACTTCAGTTTCAGGAATTTCTTTCACTGTCCTTTGAGCAATCCGATTTGAGTTTAGCAGAACATTCGGAGATTCGGGCATGGATTATCGACTTGGTCGAGCAAGGATTAAGCACCACTTCAGTCAATCGAAAATTAGCTACCCTGCGTTCTTTCTATAAATTTTTACTTCGACAGGAGCACATCAGTCAAGATCCCACCTATAAGTTAAAGAGTCTTAAAAACCCCAAAAAACTCCCCGAATTTGTACAAGAATCCAGTATTGAGGACGTTTTAGAATCGGATGTTTACGATCCTGGATTTGAAGGACAGCGTGACAAAATGATTTTGGAATTTCTGTACTTGACCGGTGTGAGATTATCTGAGTTGATTGGACTTCGATGGTCTGACTTGGATTTACCGCAAATGCAAGTTCGGGTACTCGGAAAACGAAAGAAAGAACGGGTAATCCCGCTTTCTAAAGGCCTTATTCAGAATATTATTTCTTACCGAAAAGTATTTGAGGAAAGGTTTCCGGATTTGTGCCAAAATCCCTATTTTATCGTAACAAATTCAGGTAAACAAAGCTATCCCATGATGGTCTATCGCACGGTTCGGCAGTATCTTGATCGCTTTGCTCAGACTAGCAAACGCAGTCCACACGTGCTGAGACACACATTTGCGACACACCTGCTCAATAAGGGAGCAGATCTGAATGCGGTGAAAGATCTATTGGGACATGCCAATCTGGCGGCTACCCAAGTCTACACCCACAACTCCATGGAAAAACTGAAGGCTGTGTTTGAACAGGCACATCCTAAAGCATAATTAATTAATTGTTCAACCTAAAATGCTAAATGCTATGAAACTGCAAATGCACTCTATTCACTTCGATGCTGATCAGAAGTTGATTGATTTTATCCAGAGAAAAGCTGACAAACTGGACACCTATTACGACCGGATTATTGACGGGGAAGTATTCATGAGATTGGACAAAAACGAAAAAAATGAAAATAAAATCGTTGAAATTAAACTAAATGTTCCCGGCAAGCAGTTTTTTGCAAAGCATCAAACAGACTCTTTCGAAGCGGCAGCCGATGAGGCGGTGGAAGGCTTGAGAAGACAGATCAAAAAGTACAAGGAAAAAGTAGTCTTGGCCAAGCAATAAACCCAAAAACAAACTTGACCCTAACCCCGGATTAACCCTCCGGGGTTATTTTTTTTCAAGCAAATAATACTTTTTACTGTTGGCTTCCAGCAATTCCTCAAACTCAGCCCTGTGGATCTGAGAAAGTAGATTGGGGATAGCCTTGGAGTCCCAATTCCGAGAGGTGGTTTTTACCTCGTATGCAGTCAAATCCATCTCTTCAAGCCAGCGATCTTCCAAAATTATAAATGGATACTTTGTCGCTTCAGCCTGCCATTGGCTTTTAGGTAGATCGATCAATTCATAATCCGGGCCTAGGCTCATGCGGATTTTGCTCCCGGCATGGAGATTTCCATAAAAAGCAATTGGCTCTCGAATATTTTCAGCTTGGATTAGGCTTGCTGCTTGAGTTCCTTGATGCGGCAGCGAGATATGATAGGTGATGGAGCTCAATAGGAAAAAAATCATTAGGAAGGTGTAAGAAATGATTTTCGGAAGCTTATCCGGGGTTTTCAAGCCTGTATAAATGGCATAAATCAAGAAAATAACACCAATCCCTGCTTGAAGCCGAAGCCAAAAATTACCCGCCTCTCCGAAGTTTATCCAAAGACTGAACCCAGTCAGAATTAGGATCAAAAGTAAGAATAAGGCAATGGTAATTTTGAGGGACTTGATGCGCTCAAATAATCCTCCTTCTACGCCAATCCAGGCAATCCAAACAGCCAAAACTGGGGCTACTGGAAGCAAGTATCGCTCATAAAATTTACTGGTCAGAGCACTCATTCCCAAAATCGCCAAGCCCCACACAATTGCAAACAGGAAAAACTGAGGGTTTTCTTTCCAAGTCTTTTTGATTGTTTGCCTCAAGTTGGGAATGATGAGCAGTATCCAGGGAATAAACATTACCAGGAGTAGCAGGAGGGCTAATAGTCCATTTTGTAAAATCAGGAGAAAGCGGGATGCTACGCGGATCCCAACCTGATCCTCCAAGAAACTGTCCAGATAGGTGGGGCCGTGGATTTTCCACATGGCGACAAACCAAAAAAGCGCGATGGCTATGCTTAGTATAAGTGCTGGCAGGTGTAGGAGCTTTTTCCACGACACCCGCTTCCAGGGGTTCAGAAGCAATACCAGAATCCCCAGGACACCCAAGGCTGCTGCTGGAAGTCCTTTCACTTCAAATGCTAAAGCCAATCCCACATACATCGCCCAAATAAACTTTGAATGGGCTTTTTCCCCATCCCGTAGCAAGCCTGCAAAGCCAACAGCACTCAAGGTCATGGTCAAAACCAGCAAGACATCGGGAATTGATCGCCCTGAAGAAAGGATCAATACGGGGTTTGCTGTCATAATCAGCGCTGAGAGGCCGGCGATTTTTTTGTCCTTGAAAAGGATTTTGGAGAGTAAAAAAGTGAGTCCTACTGTCCCTGCACCAGCCAGTAAAAAGAAAATTCTTGAACCAAACTCATGAATACCAAACAACTTAAAACCTGCCAAAACCGCCCAATATGTTAGAATAGGTTTTTTGAATCGTAGTTCTCCGCTTCCTAAGTAGGTGGTGAGGTAATCCCCATTTTGAAGCATCTTGATAGCAGCATCCCGGTAATAAATCTCATCCGGATAATGCATGTGAAAATTCAGGACAAATGGACCTATCAACAAGCAATAGGCTGCCATCAGAATCCATGGGTTGATTTTAAGCTCGCTGGAAGAGGACAAAAGCATGCGTAAAGATAAGTTTTCAGACGTAGCAGTTTCAGAATTTTCTTTGGGTTTTGGAATTGGGATAAGGCTTTTTTGTCAAGGCTGGCTTTTTGGAGTATTTTTGACCAAATTTTATCCCATGAGCCAGCCACTTTTGTCCGTTGTCGTGACGGTCTACAACGAAGAAGAAAATATTCAACCCCTCCTTGCCCAATGCTACCGAGCACTTCAAGACTTGGATTACGAATTGATCCTTGTCGAGGATGGCTCTACGGATGGGACCGTCTCCGAGGTGAAAAAGTATGCCAATGAGCGGACGAAACTCATCATCTTCAACCGGAATTTTGGGCAAACTACGGCTTTGGCAGCAGGAATTGATCATGCCAAGGGTGAGTACATTGTCACCATGGATGGGGATCTTCAGAATGACCCGACGGATATTCCCGGCATGCTTCAAAAAGCTATCGATGAGGACTGGGATGTAGTGGCCGGCGTTCGCGCCAAGCGCAAGGACGGATTTGTCCTAAGAAAGATTCCATCCAAAATCGCCAACTGGATCATCCGAAACTCTACCAAGGTTTACCTGAGTGACTATGGGTGTACACTACGGGTTTACAAGGCAGAGATCGCTCAGAATATGGGATTGTATGGAGAGCTTCACCGCTTCATTCCTGTCCTGGCAAAGGAGCAGGGAGCTCGAATGACGGAAATGGACGTCAAGCATCATCCACGAATCCACGGAACTTCGAAGTATGGATTGAGCCGGACTTTCAAAGTATTGTCAGATCTGATTCTGATGCTCTTTTTCCAAAAATACCTTCAACGCCCGATTCATCTTTTCGGAGGAATAGGTCTTTTGTCCTTTTTGTTGGGATCTATGATCAGTTTTTATCTCTTGGTGTTAAAGCTACTGGGTGAGGATATCTGGGGCAGACCGATCATGATTTTGGGTTTTATTTTGATTTTGGGAGGAATTCAGTTGATCACGACTGGGATCATTGCTGAGATCATTGTGAGAACCTACTTTGAGTCTCAGAATAAGAAGACCTACACGGTGCGGTCGGTTTTTGTGGGAGAGAAAAAACAATTAACAATTAACAATTAACAATTAACAATTAACAATTCTCAATTCTGTTCATTTGGATCAGTATAAAAACCAGCTGAAAACACTCCTCAAACTCATCCTCACCGGATTGGCTTTGTATCTGGTTTTTCGAAAGATTGACACTGGGCAGCTTTTAGGAATTATTCAAACCCTTCAATGGCCTTGGTTGATCCCGGCGACTGTCCTTTTTGTATTGAGTAAGGTGGCTACTGCGGTTAGATTAAATCAGTATTTCAAGAATATTGATTTGTACCTCTCGGAAAAGTTAAACTTCCGATTATACCTGGTCGGGATGTTTTACAATTTGTTTCTACCTGGAGGCATCGGGGGAGATGGCTACAAGGTTTACCTGCTCAATAAACAATTCAAAACTCCTGTCAAAAAACTGCTTCAGGCTGCGCTCTTGGATCGTTTGGGAGGATTGGTAGCGATCGTTTTTTTATTGTTTGGATTGTTTTTGATGGTGGACGCAGAGCTGGATTTTTTGGAAAGTTCAATTTGGAACGCTTTGATGATTGGAGGCTTGATACTGACTATTCCTGCTTTTTGGCTAGTCCAAAAGCTTCTTTTTAAAGATTTTCTTCCCTCTTTTTGGTCAGCCAATGCCTGGTCTTTTGCAGGACAGATTGCTCAATTGATCTGTGCTTGGTTTATCTTGATGGCCTTAGGAATCGATGAGAAGGTTCTGGCGTACCAATTGGTCTTTTTGCTCTCTTCCATCGTGGCGGTTCTTCCGCTGACGATTGGGGGTGTAGGAGCCCGTGAATTGGTTTTTGTCTATGCTCATCAGTATGCAGGAATCGAAGAGGCTGCAGCAGTAGCTTTCAGTCTGATCTTTTTTCTGATTACAGCGGGAGTTTCTTTGATCGGAGCATTCGTGAAAGTGGATTTGGGAAAAAGTTATAAATAATTGAAAATCAACCATTTTTAATTTTTTTACCTTGCAAATTTAAAATATGATTTTAAATTTGCAAGGATGATTAAACGATTGCTTTACAAAAGACTCGAAGAATTAATGCCGGATTTCCCAGCCATTGCCATCTTAGGATCGCGGCAAGTGGGAAAGACTACGCTTGCACAAGCTTTGGCTGAAAACTTTGATCAGGAGTCCATTTACCTTGACCTGGAAAGTCCAAGTGACCGAGCCAAACTGGCAGAACCAGAGCAATACTTTGAGTTGAACGATGGCAAACTCATCATCCTAGATGAAATCCAGCGTATGCCGGATCTATTCCAAGTTTTGAGGGGAGTTATTGATCGAAATAGGAAAGATGGCTTGCGCTCTTGCCAATTCCTGATTCTAGGATCGGCTTCTCTCGAGCTGATTCGACAATCATCTGAGAGCCTGGCAGGACGAATAGCATATGAAGAGTTAGCTGGCTTCTCCATCTTAGAAGTGGGAAGTGATGAAGATAATTTAGAAAAGCTCTGGCTTCGGGGAGGGTTTCCTGACTCGTTTTTGGCGAGTTCGGACAAGTCCAGTATGACTTGGAGACAAAATTTCATCACTACTTATCTGGAAAGAGATATTCCTCAAATTGCCCAGTTTGTACCTACCAATCGCCTGAGAAGGTTGTGGACCATGCTCGCACATGAGCAGGGACAGCTGATCAACTTCTCTAAGTTTGGGGCAAGTCTTGATCTCAGTTCCCCCACGGTCAAGTCCTATGTGGAGCTTTTGGAAGATCTACTATTAGTCAGGTCCTTGCGTCCTTGGACTGCAAATGTGCGAAAGCGCTTGGTGAAAACTCCAAAAGTGTATATACGGGATTCAGGCATTACCCATACACTTCTTCAAATCAATAACTTTGATAGCCTGCTCGGCCATCCGGTATTGGGTTTTAGTTGGGAGGGTTTTGTGATTGAGAATATTCTATCCGTTTTGCCAAAAAATGCGGACTATGGGTTCTATCGTACATCAGCAGGAGCGGAGTTGGACTTGATCATTCAGCTAGGTAGTGAACTTTGGGCTATTGAAATCAAACGGACGCTAAGTCCAAAATTATCCAAAGGCTTTTCTACAGGAGCTGCGGATATTAAGGCTACCCATAGGTATTTTATCTATGCAGGCCAAGAAGAGTTTCCTATTTCAGAGGGAACTTTTGCTGTAGGGTTGTCTGAATTTTTGAAAAAAGTGAAATCAAAGACTTGACAAAAAGAACTTGCTAAATCTTTTCAATCGTAAAAAGACTGAATGTTAGGGAATCTTCATTTTCTAATTCAGTATCATTTAAGATATACATTCCTTCTTTTCCAAAATGAATATACAAATGATTGTATTCCGAAACGTCCATTGTATGCAGATGCTGCCCATCCTTGTCTAGAAACAAAAGAAAGTTTTTATTCTTTGGATCAAACATTTTATAGGAGTTTGCAGCCAAAGACTCATAATCACCCTCAGATAATGCTTCCCGATAATGACGAATATAAAGATCCCGAAAAGGGTCGTAATAAACTGTAAAGAAACTGTTTTCTGTGTAGTATTCCTTTTTCCATTCTCCAAAGTTTATCCCAGATCGGTTGGCTAAGCTTACAAAGCTCTCTTTTGGTGCAGCATTTAATCTCCGGTAATTTTCAAAATCTTTTGTTATGATTAAGTCATCCAAAATTGGAAAATTCAGGATGTATTCACCTTCTTTTGCGTCAAAGTCCATTGAAATCAACAAGTCATAAGCATTGACTTTCTTTTCCAAATATTCTTCGGGTAAAGGAAGTCCTGATTTGAATTCATCGAGATTTTCTGAATAGATACCAATTGTATTTTCGGAATTAGAATATTCGAAGGGGGGCTTTCCATATAATTCCAGCATATTGAGTGCGGATACGATTTTGTCTGTTTTCAAAGCAAACCGAAGAACACCAATAAGTGGGTTTGGGCTTTCGGTTGAAATACGAGCTAATTTTTGGCTCTTGGTAAATTTTCCCTCTTCGAAAATTGAAATTTCTCTGGATTTTTTGTCAAAATAGAGAAAGCTGTTTTTCTCGTAAGGTATAAAGCTGTTCTGACCAGTGGTTCTATCTCCTCTGAAATCTTCTATTTTCTCTAATTTAAGATTGGCAACAGGTAATCCTCCCTTGCTAAGATCAAATGTGCCTATTCCACCATTGGTCTGAATATAAAAATACGAACCATTCTGATCAGAAAAGAAAATAGGGTTTCCCTGAAGCTTAGGGAACCCACCGGAAATATCTAATGAAATCGTTTTGTCAAGTCTTATTTGTAATTTTTCTGATTCGGCACCCTCGCTTTCCTTGGATTTATCTGTTTGACACGAAAGATTAATAGCAGCCAATACGAAAACTGGAAAGAGGCTAAGTGATTTAAATTTCATTGTGAATTAAGAGTGAATTATCTATAAACTAAGAATATAAATTATTGATTCTCTCCTGAAATCTTGATTATTTTCAGAATGCGAATTATGGTATCTTGGATAGAGGAAAATCCGAATAAATCAACAGAAGCTTTTTCCATAAAACCAAATTGAACTAAAATTGTATGCTGGTTATTTTTCCGGTTGCCAAATCGAAAAATACACCCAAGCCATCGTCTAAAACTATTTTCTTATTTGAAAGAATAATGAATATCCTCCCGATATTTTCTCGTTTTAAAGTGTCAAATTGGTTTTTGTAGCTAGGATATATTTTTTCGACCTCTGAATAATGGTCCCCAACTTTGATGAAACTTTCACCATTTCCAATTGAGAATTTAGAATCTTGAAATCTGAAATCAATTAGTTTACCTTCGAGAAAGTAAAGCTCAGAAACATCGTAAGAAATCAGTCGAGTCATTACCTCCTGCATTTCGTAGTAATAATCCTCGTTTCTATCAGGGTTCGGAAACTTTTCTAAGAAGTCAGCCATATCAGATTTAAGAAATCTAAATTCCTTATTCGAATCTTGGGTGGATTTAATAATTAGGAAATTCAGGTCAAAGGTAGGAAAAGCAGTATCTTCTCGGTATCCCGGAATTTGACCAATAGAATGAAAGGAAATTGAAAAAAATAATACTATAATATTTAGGTAGACTTTCATTTTGTTTGGTTTTTAAATCTCAAGAACATTCAATGTAGTTATTTTTGAAAAATTAGTTCAATAAAAACTGTTTTTTTAAAAGGCGATACCCAAAAGTGGGTATTTTTCGGGGGTTTTCGAACTCGCTCGGATTCCTTACTTTTGTCAGAATCCTAAAAAATCCCCATGACCCGATCCGAACTATTTGCCCAAATTCAGCAAAAATCTTCCTTTCTATGTGTAGGTCTTGATCCGGATTTGGAGAAAATTCCCCGGCATTTACTTGCTGAGCCGGATCCGATTTTTAGCTTTTGCAAAGCCATTATCGAGGAGACAGCCGATTTTGCGGTGGCTTACAAGCCTAATATTGCCTTCTTTGAAGCGCTAGGAGCTAAGGGTTGGGAGACGCTAGCCAGGGTAGAAGAACTGATCCCAGATGATATTTTTACCATTGCTGACGCCAAGCGTGGGGATATCGGGAATACGTCAAAACTCTATGCCAAGGCTTTTTTTGAGACTATGGATTTTGATTCGATTACCGTGGCACCCTACATGGGAAAAGACTCGGTTTCTCCCTTTTTGGAGTTTGAAAATAAATGGGTGATTCTTCTCGCCCTGACTTCGAATGCGGGTTCATCCGATTTTCAATTAATTCAGGACGAATCTGGTCAACCCCTTTATAAATCGGTTTTAGCTAAAAGTCAAGAATGGGGAAGCCCGGAAAACCTCATGTATGTGGTTGGGGCAACTCGGGGAGAACTGATCGGCGAAGTGCGAAAATCCGCCCCTGAGCATTTCTTCCTCGTGCCTGGCGTAGGTGCTCAAGGTGGAAGCCTCTCCGAGGTTGCCAAATACGGAATGAATTCCACTTGTGGGCTTTTGGTCAATTCCAGTCGGGGGATTATTTACGCTTCGGGAGAAAAAGACTTTGCGAAGGCAGCACAAAGGGAAGCAGAAAAGCTTCAGGTAGAAATGAAGAGTTTGTTAGAGCAGTATCTGTAAGCAAGGCGATTCTAAAAACTCCTTGCCAACCAACGGGAGTGTCATTACTCACGTTTTTGAAGGGCCGAACTAGATAAATTAGTTTCTAATTCTCTTCTTTTTGATTGGCTGTGAGTGCAGACTTTCCTTCGAAAATGGCAGGCCACAAAGCGGAGTTGGATGGTTTTTTAAAGCTGCTATTTGCGTCTTTAGTTTGAATTTTTTAATTTCCATAAGCTTTTAATATTCAGACTTATGAATTTTAAAGAAGACTTTTTACAACTCGTCTGGAAGTATCAATACTTTGATCGGAAAGGCCTCCAAACCACAGATGGACAATCGGTCCAAATCCTGAATGTAGGTATTCATAATCTAGGCGAAGGTCCGGATTTCAGAGATGCGACGATAGTTTTAGACGGAGTGACATTTCATGGCCATGTGGAGGTGCATCGCTTGGCTTCTGAGTGGAAGCAGCACGCACATGATGGAGATTCGGCCTACAATTCGGTCATCCTCCATGTGGTCTGGAAAGATGATAAATCCGCTCTGCGAAAAGATGGAACTCGTATTCCTACCTTGGAATTGGAGGGGAGGATTTTTCTGGAAATTTGGCGGAATTACGAGCAGCTTCTCCATTATGAGCAAGACCTGCCTTGTGGTCACGCTTTGTCTCAGGTGCCCGAAATCATCCGATTTTCAGCTCTGGAAAAGGCTCTAGTAGAACGCTTGCATCAAAAATCAGAGCAGATTCTTCAGATTCTGGATCAGACCAAGGGCGATTGGGAAGAGACGGCTTATCGTTGGCTGTTTCAGTGTTTTGGTTTCAAGACCAATGCTAGTCCGATGCTGGATTTAGCTAGCCTGCTACCTTATAAAATCCTGCAAAAGCATCGAAATCAATTATCTGCGGTGGAAGCGATGCTTTTTGGTTTGGCGGGGCTTCTGCCCGACAAAACGGAAGAACCCTACGTGCAGCACCTGATTCGGGAGTATGATTTTTATCAGAAAAAGTTTGGCTGGCAGGATCAGCTCCTTCGTCAGCACTGGAATTTTATGGGAGTTCGCCCCAGTAATTTTCCAACTCTAAGGATCGCCCAACTTGCTGCAATTTTGGCTAAAGCTCCCAATTTACTTCAGGCGGTGATGGAAGATTCCCGGGACTTTGCTTCCTTCAAAAAGCTATTGCAAGTCCAGCCTTCAGACTATTGGTTATATCATTACTCTTTTGGGAAGTCTTCCGAAAAAATGGCCTCTAGAGGCATCTCTGGTACAGTTTTGCAGCTGCTTATCATTAATTTTGTTATGCCGCTGTGGTTTGCTTACGGTCGCTATTTCCAAAATCCAGATTGGCAGGAGCGATGCTTTGATCTCCTTCAAGAGATACCTGCTGAGCGGAATTTTATTATTCGAAAGTTTGAGTCATCCGACTGGAAAGCGGCCAATGCCTTCGATTCCCAAGGGATGATAGGGCTATTCCGGACCTATTGTTCTCCTAAGAAATGCTTGCAATGCAAAATCGCCCAAAGTTTGATTAAGTCGACAAAAGGTTGATTTTTTGGCGATGGTGTTGAATTGCCGTACTTTTGCAATCCAAAATCAAGAAAAATGGATAAACCAATCATAATATTTGGAGCA
Organism: Algoriphagus marincola HL-49; assembly: GCA_001314815.1. GTDB lineage: Bacteria > Bacteroidota > Bacteroidia > Cytophagales > Cyclobacteriaceae > Algoriphagus > Algoriphagus marincola_A. The sequence continues at coordinate 12,163 of LJXT01000001.1, read as the reverse complement.
AAAGGAATAGCCCAGCCAGCTTTGGAGATTTTCAATAGCAATGAAGCTGTGGTCTATGGCTTTCTCGAGGAGGACGAAAAGTTGCATGGCTCTGAAATCAATACGGTGCCTGTCTTGGGCCATCCGGAAGATGATGGATTTCTAAAACTGATTGGAAAGAAGACAGAAGCCTTTGTAGCAGTCGATGATGCCAAGTATCGGAAGTTTATTGTGGAGCTTTTGAATGAGCGGCGTAAGGTACAGCCGGTCAATGCGATTCATAGCACAGCATTTATTTCCAGTGATGCGGCGATTGGCCATGGCAATTTCATCAATGCTCGGGTTACTCTCGGTACAGGTACCGAAATTGGTCAGCATTGTATTTTGCACACCGGAGCGATCATAGATCATCATGTGAAAGTGGCAGACTATGTGCAGATTGGTGCAGGAAGCATTATCAATTCGGAGGTGACGATCGAAGAAGGTGCCTTTATCGGTTCTGGCGCAACAATCGTATCTGGAGTGACTATTGGAAAGAATGCCCGAATCGGAGCCGGTTCGGTGGTCATCAGCTCGGTGGGAGCGAATGAAACGGTCTTTGGAAATCCGGCGGCCAAAGTGAAATAAATCAACATTCAATTGATACAAATTTCGTACTTCTTTAAATCGTAAATCATAAATCCTTCAACACCCTGCCGAAACAGGGCCTGAGTTATGGAACAAAACAAAGACTACCAAATCCTCCTGTACTATTGCTATGCAAAAATCGAAAATCCCGAAGAGTACAGGGAGCAGCACCACCTATTTTGCGTGGAAAACAATATCCGGGGTCGAATCATCATTTCAGATGAGGGATTGAACGGAACGGTCTCTGGACTGAAAAAGGATTGTGAAAAGTACATGGCCTATGTCCATGCCGATACTCGATTTGCCAAGACAGAGTTCAAGATTGACAGTCATGACAAGCATGCCTTTACTAAAATTCACGTCAGGTATAAGCCGGAGATTGTACACTCTTCCCTCAGGCATTTGGATCCAAATGTCCGCACCGGTAAGCATTTGGAGCCGGAAGAGTTTAAAAAGCTCAAAGACCAGGAAGATGTGGTCATTTTGGATGTCCGCTCAAACTACGAGCATGAGCTAGGGCACTTCAAGAATGCGCTCACTTTGGATATTGACAATTTCCGGGATTTCCCAGAAAAAGTGAAGGAACTGGAGCATTTGAAGAACAAGAAAGTCTTGACCTATTGCACAGGAGGAATCAAGTGTGAAAAGGCATCCGCATTTCTTTTGGAGCAGGGTTTTGAAGATGTCTACCAGCTTCATGGTGGCATTATCAAATACGGAATGGAAGCGGGCGGAGAGGATTTCGAAGGCAAATGCTATGTCTTTGACAATCGGATCGCTGTAGATGTCAACAAAGTGAATCCGACCATCGTATCCAAGTGTCATGTCTGTGGTACTCCCTCCGACCGCATGGTCAATTGTGCCAACTCGGTCTGCAATATCCATGTGCCTATCTGTGAATCATGCGGGTGGGAATTAGAAGGTGCTTGCTCCCCCGAGTGCAAAGAGCATCCCGAGAAGCGTCCCTATGATGGGACAGGATACTATCAAAAAAATACCAACGGTTACAATCCTTATAAAGGACTTCACCGAAAGCCAAATAAGGATCAGATCTTAAAACTACATGGAGAAACACAGGATTCCTGCATCTGAGTTGATTATCAATCCGGATGGAAGTATTTATCATTTGCATTTGAAGCCAGAAGACCTGGCTTCACTTGTTTTTACGGTTGGAGATCCGGATCGGGTAGCTCAGGTTTCTCAGTATTTTGACCGGATAGAAATCAAAAAGCAAAAGCGTGAATTTGTGACGCATACGGGTTATCTCAGGGGGCAGCGGCTGACTGTCATGAGTACGGGAATGGGTACAGATAATATTGAAATCCTCATGACAGAATTGGACGCTTTAGTCAATGTGGACCTGGAGCATCGAACGGTGAATGATCAAAAAAAGGCACTTAAAATCATTCGTTTGGGGACTTCAGGAAGTATGCAGGCGGATATCCCGGTAGGAAGTCTTCTCGCCTCCGAAGTAGGGATTGGAATGGATACCCTGATGCAGTTTTACCCATCTTTATCCGAAGATCAGTACATAGCAGAGCTGATTAGAAAAGAGTTGGGTCTTGGTTTTTTGCCTTATCAGACATCGGCTTCATCAGCCTTGCTAAGTAGGCTCGATGAACGATTTCTAAGAGGTATCACGCTGACTTGTCCCGGATTTTATGCTCCGCAGGGAAGGGAAGTTCGATTGAAACCTCGATTTGAGGATATGATTTCAAGGTTGTCATCTATCGAATCAAAGGGTAAGCGCTTAACCAATTTTGAAATGGAAACGGCTGGCTATTATGCTATGGGTAAATTGCTGGGCCATGAGGTACTAAGCCTGAATGCTATCGTAGCCAATCGTCCCAAAAATGAATTTGATAAAAACGCTGCAAAAACCGTGGATACGTTGATCCACGCAGCCTTAGAATTATTCGTTGCTTAAAAAGTGATCACCCTTACGCGAGATACCTACGAGAGAGGTTGGATTTTTCCAATTGAAAGTCCTCCCATTCGTGGTAATCAATGTCTTGTAAGATTCTAGTCAAAAACTCGGCACACTCTTGCTTGCAAACGTTTATTCCAAACAAGTTTTGATTCTCATTTACTCGAAAGGTCCGCTTGCTATCAAAGAGTTTGACCAAGTCTGCCCAACTGCCCAAAATCAATAATTCGTCTCTATCCTTGATAGTTTGAATTATCTTAAAATTTCCAAGTTGACTTGAAATTTTCATAGCTTAAAAGTGATTAATTACATTCAAACCTAGGAAATCGCCTAGTAGAAGACAATACGTAGAAATACCTATTTTTGGTCTTATAGCGTAGAAACTGCTTTTGAGAGTCAGAAAACTGCTTTAAAAATTGAGCTTTAAGCCCTGTCCTTAGTACAAGCTTTCCTTGTTGTTTTGAGCCCAGATCAATAGGGAGTTGTGCTTTTTCTCCAGATTAAGCTTGGAAATAATATTTGAGCGATGTTTGTCGACTGTTCGCTCGGAGATAAAAAGCTGCTCAGCAATTTCTTTGGTCGAATGACCATCTGCGATCAAGCGGAGAATTTTGAGTTCAGAGGGTGTTAAAGAATGGTCAGAAAGACAATCTTCCTTTTTAAGACCTTCAAAAAGTTTTTCACTGAAAAACTCCCCTCCAGATAGCACGGTGTCAACCGCTTTTCGAAGATCATTTAGAGCAAATTCCTTAAGGATATACCCACTGATGTTGAGTTCCTTGGCTTGCTGATAAAATTTCAATTCTTTGTGCAGGGTCAATAGAATTACTCGGGTTTTTAAGCCTAATTTTTTGCAATCTGCGGCTACCTCCAAACCAGTCATTTCGGGCATTTCCAAGTCGAGAATAGCAAGTGGAGGTTGGCTATCTTGAATGGCATCTAAAGCATCTTTACCATTATGGAAGGCCCCAATCACTTCCAGTCCAAGGTCTGCCAAAAATTCGTGAAGTCCCTTCAGAAGTATTGGATGATCGTCTGCAATGATTACTTGATGGCGCTGTTTATGCATTGATTAAAAAACTTAGCTTGGTCCCCTTTCCCTTTTCACTATTTACCTTCATGCTCCCTTTAATAGACGCCGTACGTTCTTTGAGGGTTTTAAGACCTAGGCTATGAAAATCTTGGTATTTCTCCGAAAAATCAAACCCTTTTCCATTATCCTCAATGCTTAACTCGATCTGGTCTTCTCGTGTTTCGAGAATCACCCGCATGGCTTTAGCCTCCGAATGCTTCAGAATGTTATTGATACTTTCCTGCGCGATTCGGTATAATTGCAACTCCACATTTTTATCCAATGTTTTGGACAAGGGTGCTATTTCATGGGATACGAAAATATCTGTCTCCGAATCTATTTGATCCAGCAGCTGAGTCAATGCCTGAGCTAATCCCAGTTTTTCCAATTGCATGGGATGAAGTGACCTGGCGATGGATCGCAATTCGCTGATTGCGGTATCGAGCATTTCGCCTGCATTTTCCGGTTGATTGAGAGCAACTTTGTTTTTGATGAGGAGAAGGCTTTGCCCTAAGCCATCGTGTAAGTCTTTTGATATTCGCTTTCGTTCCTCTTCTTGAATTTTAAGTAGTTCTTGCGAAAATTCCTCCTGAAGCTTCTTTGCCTTTCGGGTGTTTTTCAGATTTAAGGATAGGAAAAAGATAATACCCCCAACGATTAGAACTAAAATGATCCCCAGGAATACTTGAATGCGAAATCTGGATTCAGTTTGTAAATCCTCGAGCTCAAGATTTTTCCGAAGGATTTCTCTTTCCTTTTTCTCTGTCTCGTAGAGTGTCTGATAGTAAGCAAAAGATGTTGCCTGATTCGCTTCAAAAATAGAGTCCTTATAACTTGTAAGCTGGCGGAGAGCATTGAGCGCCTCATCAGTTTGACCTGATTTTTCATAAGCTTCTTCCAAAAGCTCCAAAGCCCCTATTCGGTGATCCATATTTTCCTTGGTGGCTGATAGATCGAGTAGTTGCTGAGCAATTGCTTTGCCCTCAACTAGGTTTCCCAACTTTATTTCAAGAAGGCCTTTTGTGATTAAATAAGCCCCATTTTCATTCCAGTTTTGAGGAACTTTATCTTTAACTTCTTCACCTTTTCGGAAATATTGTGTTTGATACTCTATATCGTTTTTCTCACCAAAGTGTCTAGAAAGTGAAAAATAAGTCAGAGCCTCCAAATAAAAATCCTCCGGCTCAAATGGAATGAGGGCCTCCAGTTCTTGGAGTTTTTGAAGCTGAAGATTCTGTTTCCCCATTTTCCGATAGGTCTCAGCCATATTATAGAGCTGTACCCCTAGGTCGCCTTCGATTTCTCGGGTTTTATAAAATTCAACCAATTCCTCCCTGATATCCTGTGCAGGTTCGTAGATACCATATTTACTGAAAAGGATAGCCATACCGCCTTTGGCGTAATTGGCAAAATCTTCATCTCCTTGGGATTCATAAATGTCTCTTGCAATCTGATAGTCCTGCATTGCTTCAAGCATATTGCCTTTATAGTCCTCTGCTTGTCCTCTGAAAAAGTAGGTGTCGGCGATGTAAAGGGAATCATTTTCATCCAAATGCTCCAAAGCACGGGTGTAATGAGAAATAGCTGAGTCAAATTCCTGGAGATTAAACCAAGCACCTGCAATTTTTAGCTCAAGATTTCCGAGCAATAGCGAGTCCTCGATTTGATTCCGGTAGGAGAGCGCTTTCTCGAGGAATGATTTTTTGACCCAATTGGAACTATCCAAGAAGGTAGGATAGTGAAAGAAATCAATGGCTTGCCTTGCCATATTCTCATACTCCTCTGAGCTTTCATAGAAATTGATCAATTGAAGATAGAGCTGGGTTTTTACACTATCGGGGGTGTCATCTTCTTGGATCAAATGAGCCCAGTTTTCTATCTGCTCCGTGGTTGGGGTGTTTGCCTGCTTCTGAAAACCGAAAGCAAAAGTGTTTAATAAGGCCAATCCTATAATAATCGAGTAAAAATATCGAAAGGGCATAGTCCAAATATACATAATGATCCGAATAGGAGATATTTATGTTGCTATTGTTTCTTTTTGGAAAAATACGATAAATTGAAGTATGAGTCAGTTGACCGAACAGATCGAACTTGCCCTACGAGAAAAGTCAATTCCCGAGAAAGCCGCATTTTTTCCCAAGTTTTTCAGGGCTTTTCCGGGAGGATATGGAGAAGGTGATCTGTTTTTGGGAGTAAAAGTCCCTGATCAGCGAAAGATAGCCAAGCAGTTTTTCAAAGAAATTAGTCTGGAAGAATTATCCGAATTGGTCAAAAACCCTTATCACGAAATGAGACTGACCGGGCTTTTGGCGATGGTATACCGCTATGAAAAATGCAAGGCTGAGGAGGAAAGGAAAAAATTGGTGGACTTTTACTTAGCTCATTTGGACTATGTGAACAACTGGGATCTGGTAGATACGAGTTGCCATCATATTTTGGGAGCATACTATCTCAAAAGAGAAAAAAATCTGTTTTATGAATTAGCAAACTCAGATCATCTGTGGAGGCAGCGGGTGGCGATGATTAGTTCTTATCACTGGATCAAAAGAGGAGATTTCAAGGATGCTTTGGTTTTGGTGGAGCAACTTAAAAATCATCCCCACGACTTGATGCATAAAGCGGTGGGTTGGATGCTTCGGGAGATCGGAAACCAGGATTTTGATGTGGAAATGGGATTCTTGAAAAAGCACTTCCAATCCCTGCCTCGAACAGCCTTACGCTATGCTATTGAAAAATTTCCGGAAGATTTGAGGCAGGATTTTTTGAAGGGGAAAATATGAAATATAGTAGAAATACATTTCATGAAATCGAGCCCGGCTGCTGACAGGCATGACGAAATTCAATACATAGTGAAGTTTTTCAATATGCGAGATTCCTCCCGATAGCTATCGGGATGACCATTGAAAATAAATAATAAACAGATGAAATTGATTCCCTTCGGGAGTTGAAATAGCCTCGCTCGCCTACTGAAAGCCTATTTGTTTCCAAAGTATTTCACCGACCGCAGGAAGGTATATTTCAATTGTATTTCCACCATATTTCAAGACTTTAGTCTTCAATCCCCTCCAACTCACTCAATTCCAACCAACTCATTTCGAGTTCCTCCAGTTGGGAGTCAATTTCAGCGATCCGATTCGAAAGCTTCAAAAGCTCCTCATGCTCTTCAATTCCAGCGGCGATTTGGTGGGTTATTTTTTCTTTCTCCCCCTCCAGTTTAGCAATCTGCTCGTTGGTCTTCTTAAACTCCTGCTTTTGCTTAAAGCTTGCCTTGACTTTTGTGTCAGATTTAACAGAGTCATCAAGCTTATTTTCTACCCTTGTCTCTTGTCTCTCGCTTCTAGCTTCTGACGTCTTGCTATTTGATTCTAGATACTCCCTGTAATCCGTATAATTCCCCGGAAAATCTCGAATCACCCCTTCTCCCTCAAATACAAAGAGGTGCTCCACCAATCTGTCCATAAAGTACCGATCGTGTGAAACAATGATCAGACAGCCCGGAAATGTATCAAGAAACTCCTCCAGAATATTCAAGGTCATCAGGTCTAGATCATTGGTTGGCTCATCTAGTATCAGGAAGTTGGGATTCTTGATCAGTACCATCAGCAATTGCAATCTTCGGCGCTCTCCTCCGCTCATTTTCCCGATAGGGGTAAACTGCTGCTTAGGGGGAAAGCCAAATTGATTCAAAAACTGTCCGACGGTGATGGTCTGCCCCTTGTTGAGAGTGACTACTTCAGCCACTTCCTTCACTACGTCAATGAGTCGTTTTTCCTCATCAAAGCGATCTTCTTCCTGTCTGTAGTAGCCAAATAAGGTGGTTTGCCCTTGAGTAACTTTCCCCTGATCGGGTTCGATAAGGCCTGTAATCATCTGCAGAAAGGTGGTTTTTCCTGCTCCATTGGGGCCTACGATCCCGATGCGGTCCTTTTTCTTGAAGATGTAAGAGAAATCTTCAATCAGTTTCTTCTCTCCATAAGACTTGCTGATTTTATCGATTTCAAGGATTTTATTCCCCAATCTTTGGGTGGATACGGACAACTCAATATCCCGCTCTTCCCGCTTGGTAAAGGCCTTTTCCTTGGTTTCTTCGAAAGCATCCACGCGATACTTGGCTTTGGTTCCACGTGCTTTGGGTTGTCGACGGATCCAGTCCAGTTCCTTTTTGTATAAACTTTTGGCTTTTTCGATCTCGATGTCCTCGATCTGCATGCGTTCCGCTTTTTTGTCCAGGAAATAGCCGTAATTCCCTTGATAGCGATGAATTTTGCCTTGATCGAGTTCGAGGATTTCGTTGGTAACCTTTTCCAAAAAATAGCGGTCGTGAGTCACCATAAAGATGGCTAGGTTCGCTTTGGCTAGGTAGTCTTCCAGCCATTCGATGGTCTCCAAGTCCAGGTGGTTAGTAGGCTCATCGAGCAGGAGCAAATCCGGTTTTTCGAGAATGGCTTTCGCCAAAGCTACCCGCTTCCGCTGTCCGCCGGAGAGATTTCCAACCGGCAAATCAGTATCATGGAGGCCTAATTTCCCCAAAACTTCTTTCACCTGATATTCAAAATCCCAAGCCTGAAGTGCATCCATCTGCTCAAAAAGCTTAGCCATTTTATCTGAGTTGTCAATGCCTCGCTCAGAGTCCAGCATAGCCTTGTGATAGTCCTCGATCACTCGAAGCACTTCCGAATTACTTTGGTCAAAAATGGTTTGGTAGATACTCAGATTGGAGTCAAAAACCGGGTTTTGATGCACATAGGCGATTTTTACGGCATTGTTAAGTGCCACTTGTCCGCTATCTGGGATTTCCAATCCCATGATTATTTTCATCAAAGTGGATTTGCCTGCACCATTGATGCCGACGAGGGCGATTTTTTGTCCCTGAGAGATGCCAAAAGAAATATTGGAAAAAAGCTTGCGCTCGCCGAAGGCTTTGCTGAGGTTTTCGACCGAAAGGTAATTCATGGGGCAAAAGTACGGGAAAATACTGTGGAAATACGATGGAAATACAATAGAAATAGGGCCTCCTTCGGAGGGTGAAATACAGTGGAAATACTGGGATTCGGCTCAAAAAGTTTAGAAATGCGGCTCATTTTAGACGTGATATGAGTCGTATTTTTATGAGATTGATTGAAAATGAGCCGAAAATTCTCTTTCTCAACTTGAATGAACGAATAGGTGCTTGAATCTGTGTTCAATTATGGTTAATTTGATTCATAATTATCTTCATTATGGATATCGCATTGGAAAAAATAAAATTGATCGAATGGCTGGCAGGGCTTGAAGATGTTGGTGTTTTGAAAGAATTGATTGCCTTAAAGGAGAATTCTGGACAAGATTGGTGGGAAAATCTTTCTAAGGAAGAGCGGAAGGAGATTGAAACTGGAATGAATCAAGCCGATGCAGGTGACCTAACCAAACATAAAGATGTCATGAGCAAGTATCAATAATGGACTTAGAAATCTTATGGACTCCGCAAGCCATAAAGGGTTTTAAAAGGATTATCAATTATTTGGAAACCCATTTTTCAGTTAAGGAAAAGAAAAGGTTTCTAAATGATGCATTTAGATTTTTTGAAATGATTAAAGTCCATCCTGAATTACTACCCAAAAGTTCCATTAAGAAAAATCTGTATCGAGGACCAATCAATAAATATTCCGTAGTAGTCTATCGATATCAACCTCGGAAAAAGCAAATTCAACTTTTATCCATAAGAGCCGCCCGGGAATTAGATCGCTAGGTTTAATCCACCAATACAATCAACTCAAAGCGAAATGCATCTTCCTCTACCTCCGGGTTTTCGGGATTGTTGGTGGAGAGGTAAAGTCCTTTTTCGGTGATAAAGGAATTGTTTGGGAAATAGATCCCGCCTTCGAAATAGCTTTCGGTGATCATTTTCAATTCTTGGTCAAACACCTGAATGACAAAAGGCCTCGGATTTTCCCGGAGAGCTAGTAATTCTTCTTCCTTTTCAATGGGCAAAGTGGGAAAGGCAAAGCGGTAGTACACTTTTTGGAATTCATCATAGAGTAATGTTTCATAGTGGGATGAGGCCGTGAGGTATTTTTGTGTTTCAAAGCGCTCTCCATCTACAGGGAAATAGGGGAGAGATTCATCTAGATATTCACTCTTGCCTTCGAAAGTCTCCAGGCTGCCATCTATATTTTGCTTGAAAATCCTATGGTCCCCAAAGAGGGAATACGCCGTAAAATCGGGCTGAAAAACCAAACTGGGTTCGTAAAACCTTAGGCCATTAGCCAAGTAGTCATTTGGGTAGGGAATTCCACTTTCAGAAGTACTTCCATCTTCTAAATTGATGGTGTAGGCTATTTCAGATTTATTCAAAATATCCTCTGTCATTTTTGGAAATTGAACTGGGATATGGGTTTTTACCCAAAGTTGATTGCCTTTTAATCGGGGGGCACTGCCAAAATAAGCATTGTGGACAAAGGCATTGGTGTGGCCTTCCGGAATTTGGTATTCAATACGGTTTTTAATTTTTCCATTTCCGTCTGATAATGTAATCATCCCTTCCATAGGGGGGAATAAGAAAATACTATCCATACTTTGGATACTAAATCCCAATATGAATGCCACTCCATCAGGGCCATCTGAGGGATAGGTGATTTCTTGAGTCAGGGTTTTTGAATTCAAATCATAAAACTGCAGGGAATTGGTATTCCAGTTGACATTCACCAAGAAGTCTTCGTAGTGGGCTAATCCCGTGCTTATATTGGCAGTCAGACTGTCGATGGGGATGCGGAGGATTTCTCCGCTGGCTTCGAGCTTACTGCTTTCGCGATGCTTTTTGGGTTCCGTACATGCAAATGCGATGAATAGAAACAGAGTTAGTGAAAATAGGCAAGAATTTCTAAAATAACGCATGCTCGAAACTAAAGGATTGTCTGCAAAAAAAAAGGCTTAATTGGAAGATTTGATGTTTTCTTTTAATTCCAATGAAATCAAAACTCGCTGATCATCCTTGAGCTTTTCTATATTTTCTTGGAAAAAGGCATGTACATTTCCGGGCCTTATTTCCACTTTTTTTCCAGAGAATTTTTGGATATACTGATTATAAAATGTGTTAGAATTTACGATAAAATAAATTTTGTTTTCATGATAAGTCCACGGCACCCCGCCGATAGTCATCTCATCCAAGTCATTTTTGGGGTCAATACACTGATAGAGGACATTCATGTTACGATCAAAGACTAAAAAATGACGAGTAGGATTTCGATTGGCATCATGCTGATAGAGATACATAAAAAAATTACTTTCCATGGGAAAGAATGAATGAATGTCATTAATTAATCCATTCTCTGCTAAATAGCTCCTTAGCTCACGACTTTCTGCCTTTCTGAATCTTTCATCATGAGTGATTCCCATAGTCCCAAGATCAAATTTGAAGGATTTCTGCAAGTCTCCTTCCTCATCAAACTTTACTAATTCATAACTATAAGGAATATTAAAATAAACATCAGTGCTGGATTGATCCTTCATAAATCCGTCTTTTGTACCTATTCCTATCCAATAATAATCTTTTGGGAAATGGTAGATTAAAGAAGTATCACTGGTGAGGTTAGCTTTTTCTTTTATAAAGATTTTATCATGTTGCAAGTCATTTAATCCATTAAAAAGAATCCTAGAATCATCAAAATTATAAAAAGCTTCAAACCGTAATGATTCCTTTTTCTCCTCTATGAAATTACCATCTAGGTCATAAACTACGGTTTTAAAAAGTGGAATATCATAGACTAATATTTTATCATCCTTAATCTGTATATACTCGCTTTGTTTAATTGTGCCGGGTCCACCATCATAGGATGACTTGATTGAGGATTGAAGTTTTCCGTATCGATCAAAAATATGGATGTTTGACAAATCTCGATCTTCTACAATGATTTTTTCTTCGGTAAAATCAATATGGTATGGCCTGACCAAAACTTCACGCTCTCCCATGTCCAAGAGCAAATATTCCATCTTGGAAAAAATATCTGAGAATTTCCCTTTTTTTGATTTGCCAAGATCAATTAGAATTTTTGTTGAGTCAGCTTCTTCATCTTTGCAAGAAGTAAGAAGAACAAAGAAAAACAGTAAAAAGGTGTAAAATTTCATAATTTAAATTCTATTCAAAATTACCTTCTCCCAAAACGGAGAAGGTAATTTGAAATAATTAATATTTGATCACCCTCCGACAGTGGGAGGATCGTCACAAAATGTTTGTTCACTAATTGAACAAAATTCGTCTGGCTCATATCGACATGCATCGTAAGTATTGTCGTCAGAGCATGGTTCTGTTTTCATTTCATAACCTTCAATCGCAAAAACTGAAAGGCTAAGAAGGAAAAGAATTCCTAGTGAAAGTAACTTTTTCATAGAAAATAAATTATGGTTGTCAAAATCTCTAGTTAAACTAGAGATAACTAATCGATTGACTAGCTTTTGCTAACATATTATTATTATTATTATTATTATTATTATTATGCAAATTTTCCTCTGAATTTTTATAGAATTTTATTTATCGAAAGTGAAATCAAGGCTGTTCTATTAATCTTTGATGTTTTGTTAAT
>LJXT01000159.1 GCA_001314815.1 Algoriphagus marincola HL-49 | reverse complement strand
CCAGAAACTTCTTGACTTGCTGTTCATTTTCTGAAGGGAGAATACTGCAGGTGGCATAGACTAGCTGTCCACCCTTTTTCAGCATGCTAGGATAGGATTGTAAGATTTCTTGCTGTGCCTCCTGCACTTTTGCTATGGACTCTGGACTGAGTTTCCACTTGGTATCCGGATTACGCCGAAGTACTCCAAGACCTGAACAAGGAACATCCAATAGCAATCGATCTGCAGAGTCTTTCAGTCTTTTGATAGTCTTCGATCCTTCGATCACCTTTCGCTCGATGATGTCAATTCCATTTCGTCTCGCTCTGAGTTTAGTCTGCTGAAGCTTCCACTCCTCCAAGTCCATGGAAATGATTTTCCCTTTATTTTCCATCAAAGCTGCCAAATGCAAGGTCTTTCCGCCTGCACCTGCACAAGCATCAATCACCCGCATACCAGGCTCCACCGCAAGGGATGCCGCTACCAATTGGGAGGATGCATCTTGCACCTCAAATAGCCCAGCCTTGAATGGTGCAGAACGAAAAATATTTTGTCTTTCTTCCAAAATCAAGGCATCCGGATAACCTTTCACATGGTAGGTTCGGATTCCTTCTTCCAGCAATTGATTCTTCAGCCGCTCCCGAGTAGTCTTTAGGGTATTGACTCGGATGACTACCTCTGCTTGTTGGTTGAGACTGTGCAACTCGGTATCCCAAGTATCTCCCAGTTCCTTTTTTCCTAATTCATAAAGCCATTCTGGCACAGATTCCAAAATTCCCGGATCCTCCAGTTGCTCATACTTTTCCTTGATTTTGGCTGGATTTAGCTTAGAAAATTCCTCCCAAGAAGGAAGCTCATGGCCTTGCATCAACCAATAAGTCCCAAAAAGATCCCAATAATTGGCAGAAGGACTGAGGTAATTGATCAGGCGCCACCAACGCACCATCTCATAGGTAGTTTCAGCGATAAAGGCCCTGTCTCGTGCTCCCCATTTCGGATTGGACTTGAGGGTGCGCTCGATGACCTTATCGGCAAATTGTCCCCGTTCAAAAATGGCTTCTAAGGCATCATGCACGCCTCGTATGGTATTGTTATGTAACTTCATCAGAAATATATTCTGCACAAAGGTAGTTTTTCTTTTGCAGACTTAGGGAAAAGAATGCTAAAAGGGCCTAAAGGTCAAAGAAATTCGGACACCTTCCCTTCCTACTGCCGATCCAAAGTCATAGCGATCTCCGGCATAGCCATCAGCAAGAGCTTGCAGCGGGTCAAAAACCAAGGTATTGATTTCGCCCGAATTCGTAGAGATCGTTCGCTTTCTAAATTCTAAAAAATTGGCTCTGATTCCCAAGTCAAGTTTCTTGGAAAGTGCCCAAACAAAAGCCAAATCAATCCCGGATTTCCAATTGCGTTCCTGCACTGACCGGGTGATCGGACCAGGAGCAATCGACAAACAATTTGGACAGGGCCACCAAGCCAAATAGGTATAATCAGGGAAGATTTCTAATTGGCCATTTTTCCCACTTTCTCTCATGGCATAGAGGTTGAAATTCAACGAAGTCCGAGTGCCAAGCTTGACTTTTCGCTGCAAAAATAGTCCCCATCCCACCAGTTCATTTTGCAGCCCTACATTCAATTCGTCTTGAGTGTATCCCAGCAAGATGGAATTACCGCTTTCATTTGGGTCAGGACCATAAATCTCCCGATTTTGATAGCCTCTTGCCTGCTCCTCATAGTAGGATTGATGTGAACCCAGCAAACCAATAGCCCAATTTTGACCAATCGGAAGCCCAAAAAATACACGTACACCTCCAAAGCGGTTTTTTTCAGGAGCGATAAATTGAGGGTGATTAATGGACTTTTCCCAATAACTCCCATCGATTTCAAAAAAGGGACCTCTATTGCTTTCCTGAGACAAAGAGAGAAGTGGATTGAGACCAAAAACGAAGAGTAGAAGCAGTTTTTTCATCGGTAGCTTGATTAGTGATTACCTTTACGGAGCAAAGACCTAATTCGCTACCAATGATCAATTATAACAGTCTCGTCAAAAAGTGGGTAAGTGAACTTGAACTCTATGAGCTACCCGAAGCTCAAAACTTGGTAGAATGGCTTTTGGAGCATCATTTGGGACTTCGGCGGGTAGACATGATGAATTTTTTGGAGGAAAAGGATTTGCCCAAGGCTCTCCTAGATGACTTTGAAAGACTAAAAAAGGGAGAGCCCATTCAGCAGATTATTGGAAAAGCTCCTTTCTATGGAAGAGAATTTCAGGTAAGTAAAGACACATTGATTCCACGAAATGAAACCGAGGAGCTCGTTCATTTAATCATGAAAGAAAACCCACAGCCAAGCCTTCGGATTCTGGATATTGGTACGGGAACGGGTTGTATTCCTATCTCCCTATTTCTGGAAATGAATCAGCCTCGAGTATTCGCTTTGGATATCTCTGAAGCTGCTTTAAGCATTGCAGGAGCCAACGCTCGAGAGCTCAAAGCTGAAGTTGATTTTTTTCAAGTTGATATTTTAAATGAAAGCATTCCAGTTGATAGCTTGGATATTTTAGTATCCAACCCTCCCTATATTCCTGAAAAAGGGAAGAAGGGTATTCATCCAAATGTCTTGGATTTTGAACCCGGATTAGCCCTTTTTGTACTGGATGAGGACCCGCTTCTTTTTTATCGGAGAATTGCCGAATTAGGAAAAAAGGCCTTGAAGCCAAAAGGGAAAATCTACTTTGAAATCCATGAGGACTATGGAAAAGCCGTCCAAAAACTTCTTTCTGATTTGGGTTATACAGAAGTAGAAATCATCGAGGATTTGAATGGGAAGGATCGGATATTGAAAGGAAAAATTTGAAAAGAAGCGAATGGTGGATTGACCCCAATACCAAGATTTGGTATATTTAAGAAATTATACTGAAATGAGTAAAAATACATCTATTTCCCTGGGCAATCATTTTGAGGAATTTATAAGAGAAGAGGTGGATTCTGGACGATACAGTTCAGCAAGTGAAGTAATTCGAGCGGCATTGCGATTATTGGAAAGTGAAGAAAAGAAGGAACGACACTTAATAAGAGCTCTGCAAGAGGGCGAAGACAGTGGCTTCGTGGAAGATTTCGAACCAAATGAATATTTGAAAAAAATCCAGAAAAAAGCCCATGAATAATTCTTCCTATCGCATTAGCCAAAAAGCGATTGAAGATCTTGAGAGTATTTGGGTCTACACCTTCCAAAATTGGTCAAAAGAGCAGGCAGATCGCTACTACAAGCTTATAATTCAAGAAATTGAGTATGTGGCTAAAGATCCATTTTCAGGAAAATCCCTCAAATCATTGCGAAAGGACTATAGAGTAAGTAAAGTTAAATCCCACCTAATTTTTTATCGCAAAAAAGAAAATGAGCCTGTAGAAATCGTTAGAGTTCTTCATTCGGCGATGGATATCAAGAAGCACTTAGAATGAGTACTGAACAGATTCAATTAAAAA
This sequence comes from Algoriphagus marincola HL-49, assembly GCA_001314815.1. Taxonomy (GTDB): domain Bacteria; phylum Bacteroidota; class Bacteroidia; order Cytophagales; family Cyclobacteriaceae; genus Algoriphagus; species Algoriphagus marincola_A. Next base: position 4,200 of record LJXT01000159.1, on the reverse strand, counting down.
ATTTCTGACCAAAGCTAAAGTCCTTTCCTTTTCCTCAATCATCCCCATGTGGCCCGTTCCATCTAGTTCGTAATAGTGCGTGAATGCTTCTTTTTGTTTCCGGCTAGCTCCGATTTTGACCGCTCCGTCTTCCGTACCCGCGATCATTAATTTGGGCCCCTGAAAACTCTTTAAAACCTCATATCTATCCGTTCGATCCCGCATGGCTTCGGTAAAGGCGATCAAACCCTCCAAGCTTGATTGCTTAGCTTGCTCAGTAGCTTGTTCGATTTCGGAAGCAAATTCGGCTCGATGTTTTTCAGAAAAAAGGGGAGGCACAAAAGAAATTACGAATTTCTCTGCGCCAAACTTCTTTAAAAACTGAATCGTGCGATTGCGCATTTGCTTTTTCTCAGCATCATCGGCAAAGGCTGTAGAGTGAAAAAGCCCAATTCCCTTTAGTTTATTTCCCATCAATTCCAGCATCGCCAAGGCTACATAACCTCCCAAGGAGTGTCCGATCAAAATAGGATTCTGTATTCCGTTTTCTTCCAAAAAATCTTCCAATAAAACCGCTACCTCTTCCAAACTGATATGCGATTGGGAAATAGGGCTATTGCCAAAACCCGGCAAATCCGGGCACACCACTCGAAAATTTTGGGATAATTCTTGGGCAAAGTCTTCCCACATGGCTCCGATCTCACAAAATCCATGGATCAAAACCACAGGCTGACCGGAGCCTTTTTCAAAAAAATAAACTGAAGACATGATTTTACTGCACCTTTGCTACCTCAGCTAGACTACGAACTGCATCAGCAATGCCCGCAGCATCAAAGCCACAAAGCTGGTGAAGTTGCTCCTGCTCTCCGTGCTCGATAATCGCATCAGGGATGCCCAATCGCTTGATTTGAGCTTGATAACCATGGTCCATCATCCACTCCAATACAGCGGATCCGAAACCACCCATCAAACAACCATCCTCCACGGTCACGACTTTTGAGAATTTTCCAAAAATCTCATGAAGCAGCTCCTCGTCCAATGGCTTGACAAATCGCATGTCATAATGAGCTGGATTCAGCCCTTCTTTCGCCAACTCTTCTGAAGCTTTAACGGCATAATTTCCAATATGTCCAATGCTCAAAATAGCCACATTCTCACCTTCTTTCACGATTCGTCCCTGTCCAAGAGGAATCTGCTGGAAAGGCGTTCTCCACTCAGGCATCACGCCTTTACCTCTTGGGTATCGGATAGAATAAGGACCTTCATGACTAAGCGAGGAATACATCATATTTCGAAGTTCTTCCTCATTCATAGGAGCTGAAACAACCAAATTTGGGATGCATCGGAAATAAGCTAAATCGTATGCACCATGGTGAGTCGGTCCATCTGCTCCTGCAAATCCCGCTCTGTCTAAGCAAAATACGACCGGAAGATTTTGAAGGCAGACATCATGGATCACCTGATCATAGGCCCGCTGCATAAAGCTGGAGTAAATATTACAAAAAGGCTTCAGACCTTGAGTCGCCATACCGGCCGAAACGGTCACGGCATGCTGCTCTGCAATACCCACATCGAAAGCTCGGTGGGGCATGGCTTTCATCATAATATTCATCGAAGAACCGGAAGGCATAGCCGGAGTCACCCCCATGATTCGCTCATCCTGCTCGGCCAGTTCTACAATGGTATGACCAAAAACCTCTTGATACTTCGGTGGCTGTGGAGTGGAAGGCACTTTTTTGAATATCTCACCAGTCACTTTGTCAAAAGTACCGGGAGCATGCCAAGTGGTTTGATTTCCATTTTCAGCCGGAGCATATCCTTTACCTTTTACAGTCACGCAATGGAGGATTTTCGGACCTGGGATGTCCTGCAAATCCCGCATGATTTCTACCAGGTGATTGACATCATGTCCATCTACCGGTCCAAAATATCTAAGGTTGAGAGACTCGAATAAGTTGCTTTGCTTAAGGACAGCGGACTTGATCGCTCCCTCCACTTTGGAGATAACCTCTTGAGCAGATGAGCCAAACTTACTCATTTTACCGAGCATTTTCCAGACTTCGTCTTTGACCTTATTGTAAGTATGAGAAGTCGTGATATCTGTCAAATAATCTTTCAGCGCACCAACATTCGGGTCAATAGACATACAATTGTCATTCAGGATGATCAAAATATTGCTGTCGCTGACTCCTGCATGATTCATAGCTTCGAAAGCCATACCACCTGTCAAGGCACCATCACCGATGACTGCTACATGTTGCTGCTTGTTTTTGCCTTTATACTTCGAAGCCATCGCCATCCCTAGCGCGGCTGAAATCGAAGTGCTGGAATGTCCTACTCCGAAAGTATCAAATTCACTTTCTGATCGCTTAGGGAAACCCGAAATCCCTCCAAAAATTCGATTCGTGTGGAATTTATCCTTTCGTCCTGTGAGGATTTTATGTCCGTATGCCTGATGCCCCACATCCCAAACCAACTGATCCTCAGGTGTATTGAGCACATAATGAAGTGCTACTGTGAGTTCGACTACCCCCAGACTTGCTCCAAAGTGCCCGCCATAGACAGAAACATTGTCGACAATGAAATCGCGGAGTTCGTCGCAAATTTGGACAAGCTTGTCTTTCGGAAATTTTTTGAGATCGGCAGGGCTGTCGATTTGGGCGAGTAGTTCTCCAGGTTGGATCAACATGAATTCTTTGCTTTTTTATGTATTGGAAAGATAAACCAGCGTAATTTGGTATTGTTTTTTAGTTAGCACAGCAACTAAATTCGAGCCGCTACTCCATCTCCCCACTTCAATTAATTTACTTTAATTGAATATCTTTGGTTGTAAGTTTGCAAAATTAACCAATAATCTAAATATCCTTTGAGTTTCGAAATCAAAATACCACTTTTCGAAGGGCCGTTTGACCTCATGCTCTTTTTCATCGAGCGTGACGAATTGGATATTTATGATATTCCCATCTCCAAGATTACCAATGATTTCCTCGATTATCTCCATCATCTCGAACGGATGGAGATCGAGGTGGCAAGCGAATTCATCTTATTTGCAGCCACGCTGATGAAAATCAAGTCTCGGATGCTCTTACCCCGCCCCGAACTCAACGAAGAAGGAGAGGAAATCGATCCTAGAGAAGAACTCATCCGAAATCTTCTAGAATATAAGAAGTATAAATCTGTTATTCAGGATTTGGCAGCCTTAGAATCCGACCGTCAGGCCAAAGAAAAGCGTGGAAATATTGCAGCCGAACTTAAATCCCTTCATAAGATCGATGATGTGGACGCAGAAATGCAGCATGTGGATCTCTACAAACTGCTAAAGGTATTCCAAAAATGCATGGCCAAAATGGCCACTCGCAGCGAGGAAACAAAACATACCGTTATCCAGTATCCCTATACTATCGAGCAACAAAAAGACTTCGTATTGGAAAAAATAAGCTTCAAAAAACAAGTTCCCTTTTCAGATTTTATTGAATACAAGCCTGATAAGATTTTTGTCATTTACACCTTTCTCGCCATTTTGGAACTCTTACAGCTCTCAGAGGTTACCATTGTCATCGGCGAGGGATATAATAATTTTTGGGTAGAAAAGACTGAGCCAATCGCTGCAGCCTAAGTATGAAGCTTGACAACAAGAAGATTTTCAAAACGCTCAACCCCAATAAGGTTTGGGTTCCGATCCTAATCGGTCTGGGCATTGTATTCGCAATGTTTTATTTCGATCCCAATGTCAATACCAAGACACTGAAGGGAGTATTTGACGCTTCGCTTGCCTATATTTTTTTAGCGATTCTGGTCATTATTTTCAGGGATGCCGGCTACGTCTACCGAATTCGCGAAATCACCCAGCGGGAGCTAACTTGGACACGAGCCATCTATGTCATCATTCTTTGGGAGTTTGCCTCTGCGGTGACTCCTTCCGTGGTAGGCGGCACTGCTGTGGCTATTTTCATTCTAAACAAAGAAGGAATCAAGCTGGGTCGAGCCATCTCCTTTGTCATGGTGACTGCTATCTTGGACAATCTATTCTTTGTCATCGGAGCTCCCATTATCTTATTCTTTGCCAAGGGAAACATCTTCCCAAACAGCAAAATCCTCGAAAATCAGCTTGAAAACAGCCTTCAAGCCATATTTTGGATAAGCTATACCCTATATGCCACGTACAGCTTGATCATGGCTGCAGCGTTGTTTTACAGACCCCGTGTTTTCAAATGGGTGCTA
>LJXT01000158.1 GCA_001314815.1 Algoriphagus marincola HL-49 | reverse complement strand
TGGTTAGAGTATCTGACCCTCCCGATACATCGGGACAGAAGGTCGCTGGTATTATAAATTATTGATGGGCCTATAACTCAGCTGGTTAGAGTATCTGACTCATAATCAGAAAGTCCCTGGTTCGAGCCCAGGTGGGCCCACTTACCCCGTTTACTTCGAGTATTCGGGGTTTCTTTTTTTGTAGACACCAAAGTATCCGAACCAAATAGTATTTTCAACTTTAGAGTTTTGTTTTTTAAATTTAGTTATGAATTATTGCTATATACTTTTCAGCCCTTCATTAAAGAAGTTTTACACTGGAATCACTCAGGAAAGTGTAGCGTCCAGACTTCAAAAACATAACTTTCATTTTTATGGAAATCATCACTTTACTGCGAAAGCATCAGACTGGGAACTATTTCTGACTATCGAAGTCAATTCGTTTTCACATGCAAGAAGAATTGAGCTTTATATAAAAAGGATGAAAAGTTCTTCTTTTATTCGAAAACTAAAAGAAAATCCAGAACAACTCAAAACATTGATTCAAAGAACAATGGTTTAAGCTTCTGACTCCCCCGACACATCGGGGCAGAAAGTCCCTGTCCCGATAATTCGGAAGAGCCCAGGTGGGCCCACTTACCCCGTTTACTTCGAGTATTCGGGGTTTCTTTTTTTAATCTTTTTCATATGGCTCATCAATCAACTCTAGTATAATAATTCTAGACTGCTGTTGACAGACTTATCTCCTTTTACCACTAAAAACCCACCAACCTCTTGATTTGATCTGATACTTTTTGTTTAATTTATAAACAAATAAATGTTAATAAAATTGACATTAATACCAAATGATCTTTGAGGTTCAAAAAACTCAAAGGTGTACAACAGGTCAAAATCGCAAATCATACATGTTTATAAATTGCCACTCTCACTTCAGCTTCAAATATGGGACGATGTCTGTGGAAGCGCTGATCGCTGAGGCGAAGGGCAAAAAACTTGATTCGCTCGCTCTCACGGATATCAACTGCACAGCCGGAGCATTCCCTTTCATACGGGCTGCGCAAAAGGCCGGAATCCATCCCGTCATTGGGATTGACTTTCGGAACGGGATACAGCAACAATATATTGGATTAGCCAAAAATCAAGAGGGCTTCTTCGAGCTAAACAAGCACCTTTCCGAGCATCTTACCCGTAAGCGTGAGTTTAAATCAAGAGCTCCCAAGTTCGAAAACAGCTTTGTGATCTACCCCTTTTCGGAGAAAGCTTTTCCCCTACAGGAAAATGAATTTGTGGGCATACATCCCAACCAACTCAACAAACTTCTCACCTCTCCTTGGTATCGACGCAAAGAAAAGCTTGTCCTTTTGCAGCCAGCCACCTTCAGCTCCAAGCTGGAGTTCAACGCCCATCGTCTTTTGCGCAGCATGGACCTCAACACCCTGCTGAGCAAGCTTCCCTTAAGCGAGCAGGCCGACCTGACGGATCAATTTTACTCTTATGCCGACCTGATCGCTCGCTGTGAAAGTCACAGCTACCTTCTGGTCAATGCTCAAAAGCTACTCGAACAGTGCCAGTTTTCCTTCTATTTCCAAGCAGTAAAAAACCGTCGGGACATCTTGGGCTCAGACTGGGAGGACTTTGATTTTCTCCGGCAGGAAACTTTCAAGGGAGCCATCCGTCGCTACCCCGATCTAAGCCCGGAGATCAGTCAGCGGATCGAAAAGGAACTCGAGCTCATACAGCAGAAGGGCTTCGTCTCCTACTTCCTGATCAACTATGATATCGTGACCTTTGCACAGCACCGCAACTTCTACCATGTCGGCCGAGGCTCTGGTGCCAACAGTATCGTCGCCTATTGTCTGGGCATCACAGATGTCGACCCGATTGAGCTAGACTTGTACTTTGAGCGATTTATCAATCTCTACCGAGAAAATCCCCCTGACTTTGACATCGATTTCAGCTGGACAGATCGTGACGAGGTGACGGATTATATTTTCCGAAAATATAACGGCAAAGACAATGAACATGTGGCCCTTTTGGGTTCCTACAGCACTTTTCAATACAACTCTATGCTGCGGGAATTGGGAAAGGTATTTGGTCTTCCCAAAACGGATATCGAGTCCCTCATCCACCATGCCGACAAGGCGGGCTACCAACCCGATCAGTTTGGAAAATTGATCATCAAGTACTCCCAAGTACTGCATGACATGCCTTCGCACCTGACTATTCATGCCTGCGGGATTTTAATTTCACACAAGCCTATCCACTACTATACCGCCACGGACATGCCTCCTAAAGGCTTCCCACTTGCCCATATCGACATGCATATCGCTGAGGATATTGGACTACACAAGTTTGATATCCTGAGTCAGCGGGGATTGGGTCACATCAAATCTGCACTCGAAATCATCTACCAAAACCAAGGCGTCAAGGTCGATATCAGGGAAGTGGAAAAGTTTAAAAAAGACCCCAAAATCAAGGAGCATCTCCGCACCGGACATACGATCGGCGCTTTCTACGTAGAATCTCCTGCCATGCGGATGCTTTTGGGTAAAATGAAAGCAGATACCTATCTAGAACTCGTCGCTGCCAGCTCCATTATCCGACCGGGTGTGGCTCGATCCGGAATGATGCGGGAGTACATCCTACGTCATATCAGTGAAGGACGAAGGAAACAAGCGCATCCGGTCATGTGGGATATCATGCCCGAAACTTACGGAATCATGGTTTACCAAGAAGACGTGATCAAAGTTGCGCATTACTTTGCCGGACTGAGTCTGGCCGAAGCGGATGTACTCCGGCGTGGCATGAGCGGAAAGTCCCGGTCCAAGGATGAATTTCAGCGGGTGAAAGACCAGTTTTTCAAAAACTGCAAAAAACTAGGAAGAGACGACCAGGTCGCCAAAGAAGTCTGGCATCAGATCGAAAGTTTTGCAGGCTATTCCTTTGCCAAGGGACACTCAGCATCCTTTGCCGTCGAGAGCTATCAGAGCCTATACCTCAAGGCCTACTTTCCACTGGAGTTTATGGTCGGAGTGATCAATAATTTCGGAGGATTTTACCACACGGAGTTTTATGTCCACGAACTCCGAATGAACGGAGCCAATATCCAAGCTCCGCATCTGAACGAAAGTGAATACCTGACCCGAATCACTGGAAAAAAGGTGTTTCTTGGTTTCATTCACATGAAATATCTTGAAAAAGCTACTGTAGAAAAGCTATTGGCTGAGCGAAGAACAAACGGCCCTTTTCTGGGATTGGCAGACTTTGTGGCTCGGGTGGAGATCGGACTGGAGCAGCTCTTGATTCTGATTCGGATGACTTGCTTTCGCTTTACAGGCAAGACTAAGCAAGAACTCTTGTGGGAGGCACATTTTCTTCAGCATAAGCGAAAAGCGATTGTGAGCAGTACGGATCTTTTTCGATCCACTTCAGCAGAAATCAGCTTTGGCAAAAAGCCGCCTCAGGTTCCAGACTTGGACGAGACGGATATCCGGCAGGATATATTGGATCAAATCGATATTCTGGAATTCCCGTTGGACTCTCCTTTTTACCTGATCAAAGACCAGAGCATTCAAGGAATCAAAGCCCGGGAAATGACTCAGTACTTGGGGAAAAAAGTGATGATTTTGGGCTATTTGGTCACGGTCAAGTACACCCGAACGGTGAAGGGTGAGGTGATGAACTTTGGGACTTTTCTGGACCGGGACGGAGACTGGATTGACACAGTACACTTCCCTCCCGTAGTAAAAAAGCATCCTTTCAAAGGCCGGGCGATCTACCGAATCGAAGGAAAAGTCGTGGAAGAATTCGGCTTCTATTCTATTGAGGTAGAAAAGCTGGAGCGGATGGCCTATTGGAATGCAGGTGATTAAATTTCAAGTTCCAATTTATACACTCAAGCAATAATCTAAAATTTAGAGGAATCACTGCCAGAGGCGTATTTCCTTCTAGGTTTTAGAAAAAAATTGGAAAATCAGAATCAAAACCAGACAAGTTACCGTATATTAAAGGACAAATTACCGACAAGAAAAATGGCTAAGAAAAAATCCAAAGTAAGCGAGCCCGCCATGGCATTTTATGAAAAAGCAAAAATGAACGTAGAAGACATTCTCCGACTCGATTTGGCTGATTTGGACGAGCCGCTTTCCCGATTGGACACCTTTCGCAGTGGCTTTGGCAGGAGTTCTTTCGAAAGTTTCAAAGCACTTTCAGGTCTTGACTATGAGACTTTAGCCGATGCATTGGGTGTCTCTGCCAAAACGCTGCAGCGCAAAGAAGTATTTGACACCGGGCAATCCGAAAAGCTCTATCAGCTGGCTGACCTTTATGCTATTGGAGTCAATTATTTCGGCAGGGATGGGTTCCGTCGATGGATGGAGCAGCCACTTTTCACACTGAACAACCGAATCCCTCGAGATTTGATCGATGTGTCCGAAGGAATAGAGCTCCTCAAGACAGAGATCAAGCGACTTCAACATGGCATCGCTATCTAGTCAATGAATGTCTATAGAATAGCGCTAAATGAGTACTGCAACCTAAGGGGAGAGGGTGCCAAAAGGTACGGAGGCAGATGGAATCACGTGGGTACACCGGCAATCTATGCAGGAGGAAGTATTTCGGTGTCTCTTTTAGAAAGGCTAACCATTGACTCCGAATTATTTACATCGGAGCGCTACAAATTGTATAGTGTAATGGAGATCCATATACCGAAAAAATTAATTTATTATATAAATCGAAAGGACTTACCAGAAAACTGGCATCAAATCCCAGCGCCAAAATCAACAAAAGATCTGGGTTCCTCACTTCTGAATTCACCCAAGCTCTGTTTTTCCATTCCTTCGATTTTAGATTCCTCATCATTGAATTTTGTAATCAACCCCCTTTCGAAAGATTTTCACCTAATTGAATCAAAAACATATCCTTTGAGTCTGGACCCAAGGATATTACGTATTTGAGGATTGATGAACCGTTTCAAGTTATCTGAAAATTTATCCTATTGACCATTGAATTTTTCCATCTCATATTTTGATTTTTTTAAGACACTTTTTTACTTAAAGCTCTATTTTTACTTTTCCAAAACAGGTAAAATTGACTAGATTGTCAATGAAAATTAGCCTGATAAGTCTATTCTTTTTATATGCGTAGCCATCCTTCCCGACAGCAGTCAGTAGTATTTTTTTCTGATATCGTAGGCTATACACGTCTCATGGGCGAAGATGAAGATCGGGCCTTTGAGCTCATGAAGCAGAATCTTGAGATTCATCAAGACATCTTAGGCCGACACAATGGCCAGATAATCAAAGAATTAGGCGATGGAATCTTAGCTACTTTCCAGACTGTGGAGGAGGCACTGAATGCAAGTTTGGCGATTCAATCCCGTTTGGAAAGTGAAGCTGCAATCAAGATTAGAATAGGCCTTCATTGCGGAGAAATCATCTTTGATCAAGGGGATGTATTCGGTGATGCAGTCAATATTGCCGCACGTATTCAGGGAATTGGTAAGCCTACCTGTGTCCTATTTTCCTCCAAAGTACTTGAGCAAATACCTGCCGATACAAGCTTTTCATGGGTAAAACTAGGCGGGTTTTCGCTTAAAAATGTCAAAAATTCTGTCGAACTCTATGCACTGAGCAATCCTCCTGTAGTAGTACCGAAGCGCGCGGAAATCATCAAAAATATCCGCTATCAAGAGCGCAGCCCTTGGAAACTTTGGGCAGCGGTAGCAATCATTGCAGCATTGACAATCACTTTGATCTATTCACTTCTCAATAATACTTCGGTATGGGAAAAAGAGAAGTCTGTGGCAGTGCTCCCTTTTACCAATATCACAGTTAATTCAGACCAGGAGTTTTTTGCCGAGGGCCTTACAGAAGACATTATCAGCCAAGTATCGAAAATTGAAAGTATCAAGGTCATCAGTAAGGATGCTGTAGAAGGATTCAAAGGAGATAAATTACCCTTGGACTCTGTAGCAAAAGTACTTGACGTCACCACGGTACTAAAAGGAAGCGTCCAATGGATTGCCGATAAAATCCGGATCAATGTTCAATTGATTGACCCCGCCGAGAACCGAAATCTTTGGGCTGAAACCTATAACAGGGATGCATCGGACATATTCAAAGTGCAAGCGGATATCGCTACCGAAATAGCCCGGGTTCTCAACAGTAGCCTTAGCTCGGAAGAACGAAGTCAACTTTCCAAAACTCAGACAAGCAGTTTCGACGCCTATGAACTTCACTTGAAGGGCCGTGAACTCTATTCTAACTATAGCCGGGAATCCATATGGGAGGCTATCGATTACTACAAACAAGCCATTGAAATTGACCCAAACTATGCACTTGCTTACGCAAGCCTTGCTGATAGTTATGCCCAACTGATTTATTTCAGTGAAGGAGATCAGTGGCTAGATTCAAGCATGGAAGCAAACGCAAGGGCTTTAGCCCTTGACCCCTACCTTGCTGAAGGCTTCAAAGCCCAAGGAAATGTATATTACTACAAAGGACAAAGTGAATACGCAAAGATTTCCTTTGAAAAAGCCATCGTTTTAAATCCAAATTTGAGTTCAGCCATTGGTAACTTAGCGACGGTTTACTTTGTCAGCGGGAACCTTCCGGAAGCACTCAAACTTCAGCTTAAATCGGCAACTTTAAATCCAACAAACTTCCTCCCCTATCAGATTTCAGGCTGGATTTATCGGGTATTAGACCAATTTGAGGAATCTGAAGTTTGGTTGAATCGATCCCTAGACATACTTCCTGACCCTGTGACTATTGAGCAACTTGCCTTTATAGAGATCGAAAAAGGAGATAATGAAAAAGCCTTGTCGCTTGTCAGTGATATTTTCGAAGATCAAAAAGATAGTACTGCACTAGACTATACCGTAGCAGGGACGATTGCGTTTTTTGCTGAAAGCGATGAGATCGCACGAATGTATTTGGAGAAAAGCATTGAAAAAACACCTGCATCTCTTCAGGATGAGTATTTCACCTCCCCTATTCTTCTTGCTTACATTTTGGCACAATCAGGCGAGCGGCTGGAATCAAATACTTTAGTAGAGCAGGGTATCCAAATCCGCGAAGATGCAATTGAAAACTATGGGGATGACTTTAATTTATTTTTGGATTTAGCCCAACTTTATGCGATTAAGGGTAGCAAATCGGAGTCAGTTGCTTATCTCGCCTTGGCAGAAGAAAAGGGAATGCGAGATGATTTTTACATCACTCTCAATCCCATTTTCAAAAGATATCTGAAAGACCCGACTATCCTTTCAGTATTATCTAAAATTGACAAGTCACGAATTCAAGCTAACCAAGAGCTGCAGTCTAACGACCTGCTACGGAGTAGGTAGCCCCACCGCAATTAATCTGTTGAATAGCTCTTGGCGGACCTCCATTGGAATGAATCAAACCCGCTACCAAAGCGCAAGCCATGGAAGTTCCAGACATGACGTTGTATGCATTTCCCGGAAAGGTAGACACTAAATTGGCACCAGGAGCAAGCCAGTCAATCGGTGGTGCTCCAGCGTTAGAAAAGCCTGAGCAAGACAAAAACCCTGTCTCAGAAAAGTCCACTGAACCTACAGTGAAGACATTTTTCCCACTAATACAACCCGGTAGATTGGATCCGGCACTTTGACCTTCATTTCCGGCAGACATTACCACAAAGATTCCTTTTTCGCCTAGATCCAAAATGATATCGCGAAGGAATGGTTCTGAATTTTGACAATTCACCACCCCCGATTCTCCTAAACTCATCATCACCACATCGCCTGGTACGGCAAACTTTTCGAT
>LJXT01000126.1:3510-11299 GCA_001314815.1 Algoriphagus marincola HL-49 | reverse complement strand
TCCCCGATGCCCTCTCCCCGCTTTTCAATCCCCCCGGCGCCTTCTGCGCTTTCGGGAGGACAAATATCGCAGGATTTTATTTCTTAACAAATCACAACCTCAACCTTTTTTTACTTTGAAAAGTAAGTGGTTGATTTTGAATCAGAAACTCTAGAAAAAAAATTTCCCCTCTCAAAAGCTGGTTTTAAGAGGGGAAACTTTGAATAGCTTTTATAATTACAACTTCTTCAAAACAATATTTCGCCAATAGACTTTTATACCTCCACCATCATGGATTTGGAGTAAAACACCTCCTTTTCCTTCGCCTATTTTGGGATCTGAGAAATTCACCATCTCTACACCATTCAAATAAGAGGTAACATTATCTCCTTTGACGACAATTCGCATTTTATTCCATTCGCCAAATTTTAAAGCCTCATCTTTTTCCGGTTCTGGCTGAATTAACCAGCCTCTTCCATAAGATTCATAAATCCCCCCCGTATTACTTCCAGGAGGTGCAACCTCTACCTGCCAGCCTGAAACCTTGGTTCCATCTACCGTAGATCGGATAAAAACTCCGCTATTTCCATTGGCTTCCTGCTTAAATTCTAATGTGATTTCAAAATCATCAAAATCTTCCTCGGTACCTAAATAGCCATACCCTTTATCAGGACCACTCTCAGAAACTAAGAGCCCATCTTCGACATACCACTTTTCTGTACCATAAATAACCCATCCATCTAGATTCTTTCCATTGAATAGTTTTTGCTTCTTCTGTGCAAAACTTGCGAATTGAATCGCTGCCAGAAGGATCGTAGTGATTAATAACTTCTTCATCGTGTTCTAATTTTAATATTCTTAAACCAAACAGGATCTCCGTGATCTTGTAGCGCAATCAATCCCTTCTTGGCAATTTTATAATCTGGAAAGTCATTCCACTTACCGGAGTTCCTCTTGGCAGTCCAATCCTCAGAATACGGAACAAACTCCACGGTCTTCTTGCCATTCAACCAATAGGAAGCTCCCTCTTCTGTGAAGACGATGCGGGAAACATTCCATTCTCCAGCTGGCTTGACTATCCCTTCTCCTTCCAAATCAGGCTCATACATGGCATAATCAGCTGCCAATGACTGCCACTTCTCAAGCGGCTGGGCAAAACCAATCTGATCAATCACCTGATATTCCGGTCCAGTGTAATATGGAGCTTTATAATCCGGTCCCTCTACTACGTGATAAAACACCCCGCTATTTCCTCCGGGAGAAATTTTCCATGTAAACTCCATCTCAAACTCCTCAAACTCCATGGGACCAAAAACAATATCGCCTCCAATGTCACTTCCGCCCGTAGCTCCAAGTCCTTTCATAGCCCCGTCTTCGATAATCCAATTAGACGGAGTAGTGTCGCCATTGAAAGCTCTCCAGCCCTCCATGGACTCCCCATCAAATAAGAGCATCCATCCATCGGCACGCTCCTCGTCTGTTAAACTATTGTCAGGAATGACAATTTCTTCCTCGGTCACTACTTCTTCTTCTTTCTCCGAACTCGGTGCACATGACCAAGCCCCAACAAGAAAAAGTGCTCCTAGCAAATAACTTTTCTTCATAGTATGATTAATTATCTTTTTTGTTTCTACTCTTGAATTTGAACGGGAAAAGTTAATTGAATTTTTTAAAAAAGTCTCGCCATGAAATTTAATATTTTATAAGTGGCATTTCAGATTAACTTTCTCGAAGCGAGTCAAAATAAGATTGACTTTTCAGTAATCTCGATCCATACCAGGAAAACATCTCTCCGTCTACAATCCTCACTTTGGCCTTTGGTAATTCTTTTTCGAATTCTTGCACATGCTTTGATTTGAAAGGAAAAGGCTCCGAACTTAAAAACAAAAAGTCAGGATTGAGTCTTTTCAATTCTTTCATGCTGATTTCCGGGTATCGATCCTGATCAATGGCATTGATAAATCCAGCTTGCCCCAGCATCTCATGAATAAAAGTGCTTTTTCCCACTGCCATGATGGGACTGTTCCATATCAAATAAACCACCGTTCCAAGCTTTGGCAATTCCTCTGCGAAGGATTTTTCTAGTTTTTCCACCAATACCTTGGCTTGATTGACTTTCCCGGTAATCATTCCAATAGCTGAAATCATGGCTAGTGCTTGACTTAAGTCACCTACATCACTCATCCAAACAGGGTAATTTTCAGAAAGCTTCTCTATCCCCTCTTGATCATTTTCCTCCTTATTACCAATGATCAAATCAGGCTTCAATTCATCGATTACATCAAATCGATAGTTCTTAGTCCCTCCTACAATGGTTTTCTCTTTTCGGAGGCTAGCAGGATGTACACAGAATTTGGTCACACCCACCAATTGGTCCCTAAGCCCCAAATCCACCAAGAGTTCGGTTTGAGAAGGAACTAAGGACACAATTCGCTTGGGAGTTTTTGGAATTGAAACCTCCCTTCCCATTTGATCCTTGTACATCATTTTATCACTTTTTTGTTTGAGGTTCTAGGGAAAAGACTTTCAACTCTCCAATCAACTAATGTATCGGAAGTCAAATTTTGGATCAAAGTCCAAAAGAAACTCATACATCAATTGGATGACTTGCTCGATATCCTCCTTGCTTGCGGTCTCGACCGTCGTATGCATGTATTTAAGCGGTAGGGAAATCAAAGCCGACGGCACCCCCTCGTTGGAATAAGCAAATGCATCGGTATCCGTTCCAGTGACTCGTGAAGCTGCAGAACGCTGAAAAGGAATCTCTTTTTCATTAGCAGTTTGAATAATGAGGTCCAAAAGCTTTTTGTGAACCGAAGCTCCATAAGTTAAAACGGGGCCTTTACCTGCTACCTGATCTCCACTGGTCACCTTATTGTACATAGGTGAAGTTGTATCATGACAGACATCTGTGATAATGGCAGCATTGGGTTTGATTTTATGTGCAATCATTTGTGCGCCCCGAAGTCCGATTTCTTCCTGGACAGCATTGACCACATACAATCCAAATGGCAGCTTTTTCCCAGACTCTTTTATTTTCCGAGCTACCTGAGCAATCATATAGCCTCCTATTCGGTTGTCCAATGCTCTGCCGGAATAATACTTTTCATTCAGCTCAATTAAATCATCCCTGAAAGTAATCACACAACCTACATGGATTCCCATTTTTTCCACTTCCTCTTTGCTACTTGCTCCTACATCGATGAAAATGTTATCCAAGGTAGGCGCATCCTCTTTCCCATCCTTCCGAACATGGATGGCTGGCCAACCGAAAACCCCCGGAATCATTCCTTTGTCCGTATGAATATTCACACGCATAGACGGTGCGATCATGTGATCAGAACCGCCATTTCGACGCACATAGATGTAGCCATCGTCTTTGATATAGTTCACAAACCAACTGATCTCATCAGCATGCGCTTCAATGACAAATTTGTACGGCGCATCCTCATTGATCACACCGACGGCTGTACCGTAATTATCCGTAAAGTAGGAATCAACATAGGGCTTGATATAATCTAGCCAAATCTGCTGGCCAGATGCTTCAAATCCTGTTGGAGATGCATTATTGAGGTATTTATAAAGAAAACTTTGTTCTGGACTCATATTTTTTTGTCAATTATTAAAGCGGAATATTTCCGTGTTTTTTTCTTGGCAGCTTATCTACCTTATTTTCCAGCATTTTGAATGCCTTAATTAACTTGATTCGGGTTTCAGATGGCATGATCACCTCATCAATAAAGCCCCTGTGGGCGGCGCGATACGGATTGGCAAACTTCGCAGTGTATTCGTCTACTTTCTCCTGAAGCTTAGCTTCTGGGTCAGCAGATTCAGCGATTTCCTTTCTGAAAATAATCTCTGAAGCACCTTTTGCTCCCATTACTGCGATCTCAGCTGTCGGCCAGGCAAAATTCAAGTCAGCACCGATATGCTTAGAGTTCATCACATCATATGCACCACCGTAAGCCTTTCGCGTAATGACAGTGATTCTTGGAACAGTCGCCTCCGAAAAGGCATACAATAGCTTCGCCCCATTGGTAATGATCCCATTCCACTCTTGATCCGTACCCGGTAAAAAGCCCGGTACATCCACCAAAACAAGAAGTGGTACATTGAAGCTATCACAGAATCTTACAAAACGTGCTGCTTTGATCGATGCCTGATTATCCAAAACGCCCGCCATGGATTGCGGTTGATTTCCAACAATGCCAATGCTTCGACCGGCGATTCGCGCAAATCCGACCACGATATTGTCTGCATAGTTTTCATGAACCTCCAAGAAAGAATCCGAGTCTACAATCCCACTTACCACATCTCGAATATCATAAGGATGATTCGGGTTTTCAGGCACAATATCGTTAAGCTCCTTTCGAGTTTCGTCTGCCTTTTGCTCATAAGGATAGACTGGAGCGATTTCTTCGCAGTTTTGAGGAATGTAGCTCAGCAAAGACTTGATATGGCGGATACATTCCAATTCATTTTTACAAGAAAAGTGAGTCACGCCGGACTTGGTACTATGGGCAGATGCTCCTCCGAGTTCCTCGGCCGTAACAGTCTCCTGAGTGACAGTCTTCACGACATTGGGTCCTGTGACAAACATGTAAGAGGTATTCTCGACCATGAGAATAAAATCAGTGATTGCCGGTGAATAAACTGCCCCGCCTGCGCATGGTCCCATAATCGCAGAAATCTGAGGGACTACTCCAGAAGCCAAGGTGTTTCGGTAAAAAATATCCGCATAGCCTCCCAAAGAATTTACCCCTTCCTGAATCCGAGCTCCTCCGGAGTCATTTAGCCCGATGACGGGAGCTCCGTTCTTCATGGCCATATCCATGATTTTACAGATTTTCTCTGCGTGAGTTTCTGAAAGCGAACCTCCAAAAACCGTAAAATCTTGGGAAAAGACATAAACTAATCGGCCATTGACCTCACCATATCCAGTGACGACGCCATCACCGAGATAGTGCTCCTTGTCCAAACCAAAGTCCTTGGCTCGGTGCATGACAAAGCGATCAATTTCCTCAAAGGTACCTTCATCCAAAAGTAGTTCGATGCGTTCCCTAGCGGTGAGTTTACCTTTTTTATGTTGAGAGGCAATTCGCGCTTCACCTCCTCCAAGCATCGCTTCAGCATTCTTTTTTTGAAGCAATTCGATTTTTTCCTGATTTGATGGAGCGGTATAAATGGGTTTATTCTGTTTTTCCATAGGATTGGTTTTTGCAAAAGCCAAATATAGTAGGCTTTGGGTAGTAGGGAAAACTTAATCAGACCAAAGGTGAGCAGAACGGATAAAGCAACCGAAAAAAATTAATACAGAATTAAGAGAAGCTTAACTGATTGATTTTCCAATAACTTTCTATATTCGCCCATCCAAAAAAATTGGCAGTATGCGTACCCGGAAGGCAGCGGTGATAGACATGGGCACCAATACATTTCACTTGGTATTGGTAGAATTGATTCGAGATGGATTCAATGTCATCTACAAAGAAAAAGTACCGGTAAAACTCGGACAGGGAGGAATTAACCAAGATCAAATTGCTCCTGAGGCTCTCAAACGCGCATACCACACCCTCCAACATTTCAAAAACCTCATAGACGGAGAGCAAATCGATCGGATTTTTGCTTTTGCTACGAGTGCCGTACGAAATGCTAAAAACGGACAGGACTTTGTCCAGGAAGTAAAATCCCGAACCGGGATCGATATCAAAGTGATAAGCGGTGAGGAAGAAGCCTTGTTGATTTATGAAGGCATCAAGCTTTCGGGTTCATTAAATGGGCAAACCGAACTCATGATGGATATCGGAGGCGGTTCAGTAGAATTTATCATTGGTACTTCTCAGGAGGTTTTTTGGAAAGGAAGCTTCGAAATCGGAGGACAGCGTCTCTTGGAACTTTTCCACCATCATGACCCTATTCTGACAGCTGAGATTCATCGCTTGCATGGATACCTGGAAGAAAAGCTTCAATCACTCCTTCAGGCTATAGAAACCTACCAGCCGACGAGCTTGGTGGGCGCATCGGGTACCTTTGATACGCTGACAGACATCTACTACGAGTCCATGCTTCAGTGCAAGCTTACCGGACAACATGCCTTTGAGCTTCCGGTCAGTGAATTTCATCGAATCTACCAACTCCTTCTCACCAAAAATCGGGAAGAACGCCTTCAAATCCCAGGAATGATCCCTATGCGGGTAGACATGATCGTGGTCGCTTCCTCATTGATTGATTTTATTCTCAAGCATATCGCAGTCGAAAGCATCACCTGCTCGCACTATGCGCTTAAAGAGGGAGCAATTGCTACCGTGCTCAAAACCGAAGTAGAAACCAATTGATTTTTTCTGCTGGCAAAATGATCTCGTATCTTTGCCTGAAACAAAGCTTAGATCATGCAAAACTTTTCCTACCAACAGCTTTTTGATTTCACCAAAAACATTCTTCTGAAAATCGGATGTAGCGAACTTCACGCCCAGCAAGGAGCGGAAGTCCTGCTTTCTGCAGATATGCGGGGAGTGGACAGCCATGGGGTGGCGCGGCTTTCTGGCTATGTCCGACTGTGGGAAAAGGGACGCATCAACAGCAATCCCAATATTCGGATCACACACGAAACTCCCTCCACCGCTGTAGTCGATGGAGATGGCGGTCTTGGGCTGGTGGTAGCACCCTATGCCATGAATGTGGCGATCGAAAAAGCGAGTAAAGCCGGAACCGGCTGGGTGAGTGTCAAAAATTCCAATCACTATGGAATAGCAGGCTACCATGCCATGATGGCTTTGGAGCATGATATGATCGGCATTTCTTTGACCAATGCCAGTCCGCTTGTTAGCCCTACTTTTTCGAAGGAAAGACTCTTAGGAACCAACCCGATATCAGTTGCTATCCCTGCAAAGGAAGAGCCTCCATTTGTGGCTGACATGGCGACTACCACCGCAGCCAATGGGAAATTGGAAATCCTGCAACGGAAAGGCAATCCAGCACCGATGGGATGGGTTCAGGATAAAGAAGGAAAACCTACCACCTCCTCTAATGGAGTAAAGGATGGAGGGGCATTGTTGCCATTGGGTGGAGATCGGGAGCATGGCTCACACAAAGGCTATGCTTTGGGATCCATCGTAGATATTTTCTCCGCAGTGCTTTCCGGGGCAAATTATGGCCCATGGGTTCCACCATTCGTAGCATTTTTGGAGCCAGACCCCAATCCTGTAGGAGAAGGAATTGGGCACTTCTTTGGAGCCATGCGAGTGGATGCTTTCCGACCAGCCGATGAATTCAAATCCCACATGGATAATTGGATCAAGCGATTCCGCTCCGCTGAAACAACGCCTGGGAACGATCGGGTGCTTATCCCCGGTGACCCTGAGCGTGAATTGGAAGCAATCCGTGCAAAGGAAGGAATCCCCCTTCTTGATCCTGTCGTAGAAGATTTGACGAGTTTGGGAGAAAAGTTTGGAATTCGACTGCTTTAAGACTCAAGATCATTTGGGTCAAAAATCAAAGGAAAAAACTTCCCTTCCATTTTCTCACCTTTTCGGATCACGGGAACTCCTTCTAGCAAGGGTTCGTCGGTATTCGAAATCGTCCCATCTGCAAAGACATTCAATACAAAGGCTTTCCGGGACCTCTCAGAGTAATTGGCAAAGCTCCCATGCACCAATAGTGGATGATGAAAAGCTGCATATCCAGCTTTCAGGGGAATGGCCACCGGCTTGAAGTCGGCTTTTTGGGCTTCGGTCATCATTTGCATCAAACCATCCATTTCCCCTGCCAGTGCAGGTTTTTCTAAAAGTCCCCATCGATGCGAGCCAGGCACATA
>LJXT01000126.1:0-3486 GCA_001314815.1 Algoriphagus marincola HL-49 | reverse complement strand
TCAGTGGCATCATCCAAGCCACACCAGCAGGTCAAGTGCTGCATCTCGATCGTTCGAGTCCAGTAGCTGTAATCCTGATGCCAGGCGACATTCCCACCATGATGAGCCGGCTTGCAAAAAAGCTGATCATGCCAAAAGCGAACGGCCCTATCCCCCAGTAATTGGGAAGCGACCATGCGAAAAGCCGGGTTCCAGATCACATCGTGAAAAGCCTCAGCGATTCGCCAATGCCCCAAGGAGTGGAAAAGAACCTTATTCGGATCCCCGGATTCATTGCTGTGAAATTCATGAAACAGATGATGAAGCGGATGCTTGGGATCCATCACCTCGTCAAGCACTTTTTTTAGGGTTTCGATTTGCTTTTCATCCAAAAGCTTGATCCCAGCCAAATAGCCATTTTCGTGAAAAAACTCTATTTGCTCCGCACTGAGACGGTATTGATCCCAATCCGAAGCAGATTTGGGTTGAGGAAAAAGGTCACTTATCGGATGGTGGAAATCGGCTAGATCTTGCATAGAACATTGAATTTATTCCTCAAAAGATAAAAAAGTACCGATTACAAACCAATGTGATCGGTATTTGGCTTTTATTAGAAATAACTGAAAATTTTAAAAAGCTCTAAAGTTTAATCAAAATGCCAAGCAAAATCCTTTTTCAACTCATAAACAAAGATGGTTGGATTATCATCATCCTTTACAGAAAGCGAATCAAAAATTGAAGCATAAGCGGATTGACTATAATCCACACTCTGAAGAAGTCTTGTCATAATAGGAGCTTCCAACACTGTAACCAACTTTTCTTTTTCGTTATTGTAGGCTCCCCAAACTGCATTTACATCGATTAAGATGGAAAGATCGTTTTTTAGATTTGAAATAAACTTCATTTGGTAATTTTCAAGATCTAAAAAGCCCAATGCTCCTCTACCGGAATTACTCAAATCAATTAAAAATTTGGCTCCAAAATAAATATGATTTTCGTTGAGTTTCACCAGGCCATTTTCTCTTGCGTACTGGACTACCTCCGGAATTGACCTGCCTACTTTAGCATAATCCACCTCATAGGAATCTGGTAAGTCGATTTCAATTACCCTGATTACCTTTTCATCTTTGACTTCAAGGATCATGTTAGTCATTATTTCTTGGTAGTAAAAATGTCCAACTTCTTCCCCTTGGTAAAATGAATTAGTCGCTATTCCGGACACAAATGGCAGTTGCTCATAAAATTCTGAAGCCCTTATTTCTCCGGAAATTTGCAACTTAAAATCTGTAAAAATAATATTAGAAGCTACCTGTGAATCCGGTTTAGTGGAAAAGGCGAAGCCCTTTTTCGTGACGATCATATCATTTACTTGACCTAAATGACTGATATCAAAATCCTCCAATAAAACCCCATCCAAATCATAATGCAATAGCCGCTTTGTCCTATCACTAACTACATAAAAGCTTTCTTTATCAAGACTCAGTGTTGGTGCATAAGGCCAAACAAACTTCTCCGGCTCTCCTGAGCCAGATTCAATTGAGGTAATCAATTGACCCTCTTGCGAATAAATAAATATTTTTTTGGTTCGCTTACTATCTAAAATAATTATTCTGTCTGGAGCCCAGATAATTTCATCGACAGATCCAACTATTTCTCGATTATCTAAGGGAATGACTTTTACAGTATCGATAATAGAAGACATCTTCAATGTCTCTGCTTTATCATCAACTCTTACTGTATAAATACCAATATCGTCTTTATCAGTTACGTTGGCACAGGCAAAGATTAAAAAAGAACTGATTATTAAAAATAGAATATTTCTCATGTTCAAAATTAAATAAGCCCAATAAAGCCAGATAGATACATTATCTTTTTTCTCATAATATTTTGATTTAAAAGTGAAACATATACTAAGCTAGTAAAAAAAATCGATAGTTCAAGTTTTTTATACAAAAAGTAGAACTTTGAACTTAAATCCAAAACCTCTTGATTTTATCTAGTGAGGGATAAGATGAAAACCTATTCGAGTTTTTCCAATCGTTCTAGTAATGGTGGATGTGAATAAATGATTGTAATATTACCTCTTGAAGTTTATAAACTCCCAATTAGTTATTTTTTAGCTTATATCCTATCAAAACAGGATTTTGATTAATATTTGAATCAATTTTTCTTAGATCTCTCTCTAAATTGGAATTAGGTAAATTTAAACCATCCTCCATTCTATATTTAATAAAATCAGGAGAAACTACCTGGAAAGCATAACCAGATGATGAATTATAGGATGCTGAAAAAGAAGAAAAAGTAAACAATGCAGTCAAATCATCTTCAAACTTATCAATAAAAACTACAGAATTTTCTTCAAAATCAATAATAAAAGATCCTATTGACTGGTTATGTTGGATAATTGGAAAAATTATAAATTTTGAACCAACGACTAAGGAATACCCTATCGACTCGAGACCCTGACTTTCAATGATACTACTTAGTTCTTGAAGTTCATAAAACTTACTACGGTCAAAAATTGTCAAATCAAATCCATTAAAATTTATGACCTCTAAACGAGAATCAATATTAATTTTGACAAGATTGTTTGATAAATAATCTTTAAAATATATTTCTTTAGAGTTAGGGATTTGGTAAAAGTATCTTGATTTACTTGATTTTACTTTTATTGGTTTATCATCAATCTGAATGTACTCAATTAAAGGGTCTGGGAAATCACTCCAAGAAAAAATCCCGACCCTATTTATCGATTGGTCTGCCATTACATTATAAAAAATAACTTTATCGTCGGACTCAATAAAATCACCTACTAATCCTATTTCATTAAAAATGAATTCATCAAGAAACACACCTTCCAAAGAGTATCTCAGAAACTTTTTGTTTAAAGGACAATAAACTATCAGTTTATCGCCACTATTATTTATTCGAACCCTTCCAGGACTTCTAAAATGACCCGGTCCCCCTCCTCCAGAACTCAGCGTTTGAATAAAACTTCCATTTGAATTATAAATATGAATCTGCCTTTGTTGAGTTCTGTCAACTATATATACGTATTGATCAAAAAATAAAACATCATCAACTCTACTTATCAAAGCTTCCTCAGATGGCTGAAAAACAAATACCGAATCAATAAAACTACTTACTTTTATTTCAGATGAACTGGTTGTATCTAAACGAAAAACAACTCTATTTTCATCGATATAGTTGTCTTTACAAGAAAGCACAACAGACATAAGAAATATAAAAATCAGGGTACGTAACATAAGTGAAAGAACTGGCATAAAGCCAGTTCGTTTTATTTAACAAATCTTTAGGGTGCCATCCTAGGTGGATTATTGCAGGTGGGAGGAGGGTTAAAACCGTCCATGGGACAACACCAACCACCATCTTCACAAATGAAATAATAATAATCTCTTAAATGAGGAATAGTCCCATTGCTTCCACCCTCAGGGCAAGTCAAAGTCATATCAACCATATGGCTCAATGAAACCTCAGTTCCAGGGC
>LJXT01000157.1 GCA_001314815.1 Algoriphagus marincola HL-49 | reverse complement strand
TCTTGATATTTCAGAAGTATTCCTGACCGTATCCTTGATATTGGGGATACCTCTTGTGCTGGGAATTTTGACACGAAACTTCTATCCCAAACTGGCAGATCGCGCAAAAAAGATCCTTCAGCCCTTGAGTATTTTGATATTTGCTGCCTTTGTGGTTGTGGCATTTATGGGAAATCTGGACATTTTTCTTGAATACATTTCGGTCATCTTCCTTTGGGTTCTTGCTCACAATGCAGTGGCGCTTTCAGCCGGTTTTTTTACTGGTTTTTTTGGAAAACTTCCATTTCCAGACATAAAAACACTAAGTATCGAAACAGGTATACAAAATTCCGGCTTGGGCTTAGTTTTAATTTTCACTTACTTTGACGGACTCGGAGGAATGGCCATTATCACAGCACTTTGGGGTATTTGGCATTTGATTTCCGGAATGGCCTTGGCCTTAAGTTTGAAAAATATCAAATGAAGAACCTGTTTAACTGGATCCTTCGGCTTTTAGTCAAAATTGCTCTCCACCTTTTTTACAGGAGAATTTATGTGAGGGGAAAGGAAAATATTCCTAAAAACCGTCCAATCATCCTTGTAGCCAATCATCAAAATGCACTGATTGACCCTCTACTCCTTGCCACACATACCAGATTGAACCCTTGGTTTTTGACCCGGGCATCAGTTTTCAAAAAAGCACTCATAGCCAAAATTCTTCACTTTATCCGCATGCTTCCCGTGTATCGGGTTCGGGACGGTTTTTCTACCATTCAGCAAAATCAAAAAACATTCGAGGCAACTTTTGAAGTACTCCGAAGAAATGGAACCGTCATCATTTTTGCAGAAGGTACGCATAGCCATGTGCGCAACTTAAGACCACTAAGCAAGGGTTTCACCCGGATGGCATTTGGACTGAAGGAGAAGTATCCTGAATCAGAGCCGGTCATTTTGCCCGTGGCGATGGAATTTAGCGCTCATAAGCGAAGTGGCTCAAGGGTGAGAATAACCTTTGGAAATCCCATTCCCGTAGATCTTCCTCCATCCAAGTCCGGCCTTCTTACCAAGAAAGTGGAGCAAACACTTCGGGAGATGGTTGTATTGATTCCTGAAGATAATTATGAGAAAAACCTTCAAAATCTTATCGATGCAGAGGTAGATCTTACTATTAAAAAAGGAGTTAATGATTATTTGGAAAAAGGTATAATCGACTTTCAATACGAAAACCCTTCCGGCCTTCGCAATAAATTGATGAAACTCTTCCACTTGCCTTTGTACTGGATTTGGCTATGGATAAAGCCTAAAATAGATGACCATGTTTTTTATGCCACTTTCAAGTTTTTAATAGGCTTCTTTTTGGGGCCTTTATGGTACTTTTTGATGATTTGGGCGATTTTCGAAAGTGGTCAAGCAGCTTGGGCTTTGACTTTTTTCATTATGGCTATTATCAGTTTGTTCTGGAATAAAACCCCTCAAGAATAAGCCTTTCCTTACCAAATAAAATTTGGCAGGAATGTGTAACTTTGAGCAAAGAATAGGAAACCCAAAATATAATAACCATGACAGAAGATTTCTTGCCAATCAATGGCACCGACTATGTCGAACTTTATGTGGGAAATGCTAAGCAGTCTGCTCTTTTCTACCAATATGCCTTCGGATTCGAACTTATCGCCTATGCTGGACCGGAGACAGGGATTCGAGACCGTGCTTCGTACGTATTGAAGCAGGATAAAATCAGACTTGTACTCACTTCTCCTATGGT
This sequence comes from Algoriphagus marincola HL-49, assembly GCA_001314815.1. Taxonomy (GTDB): domain Bacteria; phylum Bacteroidota; class Bacteroidia; order Cytophagales; family Cyclobacteriaceae; genus Algoriphagus; species Algoriphagus marincola_A. The sequence goes on along the minus strand of LJXT01000157.1, from coordinate 6,074 downwards.
AGCAGACCATCCAATCTCGCAGCACATACAAAAGCATGGGGACGGAGTAAAAGTCCTGGCTCTTTGGGTAGATGATGCTGCTAAGTCTTGGTATGAAACTACTTCAAGAGGTGCAGAATCAGTAGCTGAGCCCAAAACCATCACCGATGAGTTTGGTGAGGTAAATGTAGCTTCCATCAAAACTTATGGTGATACCATCCATACATTCGTAGAGCGAAAAAATTATAAGGGAATATTCCTTCCAGGCTACAAGCCCAGAAAAAGCACTTATAACTCAACCTCCATTGGCCTCAAATATATCGACCACTGCGTAGGCAATGTGGAATTGGGTGAAATGAATAAATGGGTTGATTTTTATGAAAATGTGATGGGCTTCAAATTGCTGATCACTTTTGATGATAAGGATATCTCCACAGAATACTCTGCTTTGATGTCCAAGGTAGTCTCCAATGGAAATGGCTACATCAAGTTTCCAATCAACGAGCCTGCTGAAGGAAAGAAAAAGTCACAAATCGAAGAATACCTTGATTTCTACAATGGAGCTGGCGTACAGCACATGGCCATCGCCACGGATGATATCATCCACACAGTGGGTGAGCTGAGAAAGCGGGGAGTTGAATTTCTTGAGGTTCCTTCCACCTACTATGATGATTTACTCGATCGCGTAGGTACCATAGATGAAGACCTTCAACCCTTGAAGGACCTCAATATTCTTGTAGATCGAGATGATGAAGGTTACCTCCTTCAGATATTTACCAAGCCACTTCAGGATAGGCCTACCCTATTCATTGAGATCATTCAGCGAAAAGGTGCCACATCTTTTGGAAAAGGGAATTTCAAAGCACTCTTCGAGGCTATCGAGCGAGAACAGGAACTGAGAGGCAATCTCTAATCAACTCAAATCCCGGCTATCACAGTCGGGATTTTTTTAATTTGAAAATTCAAAAGTAAGACTAAGGGATTGCCCTCTTTTCTCTAGGGATCCAGTTTCTGTTTGATCTCTTCCGTACGAGTCTTCTAGCAAAAAGGATAATTCCTTATTTTCTTTTGTGCGAAAATCATCAACATTGTTTGAAGCATTCCATTTCATACTAATTCCCGCTTCCGATGCTTGGATAGTCAGTTTAACCTTGTCGAAATTGAGCTTTAATTGATTGAATGCAAAAATATTGACGATTCTTTGGTCCCCACTATTGGACGAAGCTGACCAATTTCCAAAGTCCGAACCACTCCAGCTGCTTTCCACCAATTGCTTTTCCGGCAAATTAAAGGCCAAACCTATTGGATACTGCTCGGGGATTTGGCCTTCCACTGAAAGCTTCAAAAGCCCCGAAGGAAGAATGGTCCATCGGAGTTGGTTGGGCCAAGGCGAGTAAAAAGAACTTACCTGAATACTCCCATCCGGAAGTCTTTTCCAGGAAAACTTTTGATATTCAGAGTTGACACCCACAATTTCCTGAACTTGCGAAAGCTCTAGGACATGCATACCTACCTTCACTTTTTCCAAGCCTCCATTTGCCTTTGTAAAAACAAAAATCTTGTCTTCGACCCGAATTTGTAGATCAATCGTCGATTCCCTAACGACAACTTCAGTCGTTTCTTTAGTAAAGAAAGTATCGGAAAGTGGAATAAACAGGATTCCTTTCCACAGAATCAAAACAGTAATAATAAAATTTATCAGCATTATGGGGGAAATGAGAATGCTAAAGTACTTTTTTCTTGATGAATTAGAAACCAAAATGGCTTGCAACAATAACCGGACCTCTAGAAAATCGATTTGGAAGAAGAAGGTTTATTTTAGGAATGGATTTAAGGAGATTAAATGGCATTTTTTGACATTTTACATATCTTAGAATCGCACAAACAATTTTTAAAGAAATGACTACGATAGACCCTGCAATCTTAGTAAAAGCCCAAAGCTGGCTTCAAGGAAATGTTGATGAAGAAACCAAATCAGCCATACGAAAACTTCAGGACGAAGACCCTAAAGAATTTATAGACTCTTTTTATCAGGATCTGGAATTTGGGACCGGTGGACTCCGTGGATTGATGGGCGTCGGCACCAATCGAATGAATGTCTACACCGTAGCTATGGCCACACAAGGACTTGCTAATTACCTTTTAGCCTCCTTTCCCCATGACTCCATCAGCGCGGCCATCACTCACGACAGCCGAATCAATAACACTCTTTTTGCAAAAACCACGGCGGATGTGTTCACTGCCAATGGCATTAAGGTATATTACTTCCGCGAAATGCGACCTACTCCCATGCTTTCATTTGCAGTAAGGCATTTTGGATGCAAAAGTGGTGTCATGATCACTGCCTCGCACAATCCCAAGGAGTACAATGGATACAAAGCCTACTGGGAAGATGGAGCTCAGGTAGTTGCGCCGCATGACAAAAACATCATCGCTGAGGTACAAAAAATCACCTCTTTTGATCTCGTTAATTGGGATAAAAATGATGACTTGATCGAGTACATCGAAGAAGATTTCGATCAAATCTATTTGGAAAAAGTAAAAGGTCTCAGCTTGGAGCCAGCTGCAATTCAAAAGCAGAAGGATATGCCAATTGTGTTTTCCCCTATCCATGGAGCTTCTGGCAAAATGGTACCTGAAGCTTTGGAGGCATTTGGTTTTGAAAATATCCATGTTGTAAAGGAACAAGCAGAGCCAGATGGCACCTTTCCAACCGTGATCTACCCAAATCCAGAAGAAGCTGAGGCACTGGCAATGTCAATCGAATTAGGAAAAAAAGTAAATGCAGAACTGATTTTGGCATGTGACCCGGATGGTGATCGCTACGCAGCCGTTGTCCCAAATGAAAAAGGTGAGTTTGAATTGCTAAATGGAAATCAAACAGGCACCCTTCTCACTTATTATCTCCTCAGCAAATGGAAAGAAGCAGGAAAGTTGAACGGAAAGCAGTTTATGGTCAATACCATCGTAACTACTGAGCTAATCAATCGCATTGCAGAAGGATTTGGAGTGAAATGCTTCAATGTATTGACCGGATTTAAAAACATCGCAGCAATCATCCGTGATTTGGAGGGAAAAGAAACCTTCATTGGAGGCGGAGAGGAATCCTATGGTTATTTGGTGGGCGATTTTGTCCGTGACAAAGACGGCGTAAGTGCTTGTGCTATGGTCGCAGAGGCAATTGCCTATTACAAAACGCAGGGAAAACCCGTTTTTGAAGTCTTGGGGGAAGTTTATCAGCAATTCGGTTTTTACAAAGAATCATTGATTTCTATCACCAAGAAGGGTAAAGACGGCGCAGAACAGATTCAGGCTTTGATGATGGACTTCAGAACCAATCCTCCAACAACCATGGATGGAATAGCCGTAGAAACCATCTATGATGTCAAGGAAAGCACGATTCAGCATGTCAAGAGCGGTAAAAAAGAAAAACTTGATTTGGACTCTTCGAATGTCATGCAATTCTATCTTGAGGATGGTAGTAAGATTTCTGCAAGACCTTCCGGAACAGAGCCAAAAATCAAATACTATTTCTCAGTCAGTGCACCTTTAGAAAATGTATCTGACTATCGGAAAGTGGAGCAGGAATTGACCAAAAGGCTTGAAGGACTGAAACAGTATTTTTCATAAAAATGAAAAAGCAGGACTTCAAAATCCTGCTTTTTTTATACCCTTTGCCAAAGGACATCAGTAAAGTAATCTTCCGTATCATTAAAAAATTCAACAACCTTAAAACCAGCATTTGCTGCAAGAGACTCAATTTCACTGATTCCATACTTCCTACTTGTCTCTGTCCAAATGGGTTCAAAAGCCTCAAAAGAAATGATTTTTCCAGCTTCAGAGAAGGTAACCTGCTGATTTTTTAAGGAGACTAAATAGCTGCGACATTCTCCGGTAATCGGGTTGTAAGTCGGCCAGTGCTTAAAGTTATTTCGATCAAAGTTTGCAGACAACTCCCGATTGATTCGATCCAAAAGATTGAAATTAAATTCCTTCGTCACTCCGTGAGAGTCATTGTAAGCCTTCAAGATTATTTCCGGGTCTTTCTTTAAGTCGATACCCAGTAATACCCAATCGTGCGTTTGACACCCAGCAGCAATTTGGTTCAGAATATCCTTTGCTTCTTCCAAATCAAAATTCCCGATATTCGATCCCAAAAAAAGTATTAACGTGGGCTTACCATTCTCCCAAGGCCTCAGTTTCATTGCCTCTCTGTAAGAAGATTGAAGAGGTTTTATATCGATCCCGGGAAGCTCTCGAATTGTCTTTTCTTCTAATTCCATGAGTACCGAACCGGAAAAATCAACCGGAAAGTAAGTGAAATTGACATCAGGTTTAGATTTGAGGTATCGGAGCAAAATCCGAGTTTTCAATCCATCACCTGCACCCAGTTCCACCAAATTAAAATCATGTGTCACTTTGAGAATTGCTGAAAAAATGACTTCATGCTGTCTTTCCAAAATTTCAAACTCCTTTCTGGTCAGGTAATATTCCGGAAGGGACATGATTTTTTGAAAGAGCTTATCCCCTTTTTCATCATAGAAGTATTTGGAAGAGAGCCGCTTTGGATATTGATTAAGCCCTGAAAGTACTTCGCTCAGGAATGCATTTTTCTTAGAATCGGAATTGGTCATTTTTTAAAGGGATTTGGCAAGGCGAATGCCCATAAACTGCCATCTAAAATGTGGATGAAAAAAATTTCTGTAGGTAGGTCGAGAGTGATTCTCAGAAGTGGCAACAGATGCTCCGCGTAAAACCATCTGGTTCACCATAAATTTACCATTATATTCTCCCAAAGCACCTGGGGCTATACTAAATCCTGGATAAGGCAAGTAGGCCGAACTCGTCCATTCCCAGCGTCTCCCCCAAGAAAATTTGGACTGAGCTACTTCCCATTCAAACTCCGTCGGTAGTCTCGCTCCCTTCCATGCAGCAAAAGCGGATGCTTCATAAAAGTTGACATGTGCTAAGCTTGCTTCAAGGTCAAGGTCTCTGCGACCTGCAAGAGTGTAATAAGTCCATTTTCCATCGACTTCTTCCCAATAAAGAGGAGCTTTTTGGGATTGATTTTGAATCCATGACCATCCTTCATCATGCCAAAACCTAGATTCTTCATAACCTCCAGAATCCATAAATTCCAAATATTCTCCGTTGGTAACTAAGGAAGAGGCGATTGAAAAGGGTTCTAAGAATACCCGATGCGCTTTTAGCTCATTGTCAAAGCAAAAACCATTTCCCCGAAATCCTATTTCATAGATGCCATCTTGTATTTCGATCCAATTACTTTGATTCTCGGCACTGTACTCCTGAATATCAATCACTGCAGGATCAAGGGGATTGTGCCAAAGCGAAAATTTTAAATCCGTGATCAGAAGTTCCTGATGCTGCTGCTCATGATTGAGTCCCAAGCTGATGAGATTCACCACCTCTTCGTTAGCATCCTGGATTAATTGAGACATGGCTTCATCTACATAAGCTCGGTATTCGAAGACTTCACTCACAGCAGGTCTAGTCATGAGACCGCGCTGATTTCTTGCGGTCCGTCTACCCATTGAATTGTAGTAGGAATTGAAAAGGAAATTAAACTGTGGGTGTTTTACCTGGTATCCTTTTAGATAATTAACCAAAATAAACTGCTCAAAAAACCATGTGGTGTGAGCGAGATGCCATTTCGGAGGGCTTACTTCCTCTGATGCCTGCAGGCTAAAATCTTCAATAAGGAGGTTTTTACATAGATTTACAGAACGGGAGCGTACCGATTGATACTGCTTCAAAAGACTCATGAATCAAAAATTAGTAAGTCTTAAATTTATAAAATCATCCCTCCTTTCCCAAATGAATAAGAGCCTCTCCCACGTTAATTACTGGTAAATTATTTAAGCCAATTATATGGCCATCAGAAGGAGCTTTGACTGGGATTTTAATTTGGCCGTAAGGATCGGTTATTCTTGCTAATATCTGTCCCTTTTTTACCTGATCTCCTGCTTTCACTGAAGCATTAAAAATTCCTGACGATTTTGCTCTGATCCAAGAAGATTCCTTCAGAACGATGGTGTCTCTCCTTTCGGAGTTTTCCTCAATCATACCAAGATGAT
>LJXT01000156.1 GCA_001314815.1 Algoriphagus marincola HL-49 | reverse complement strand
ATTCAAATAGCCAAGCATCCGCTTGGCTATTTTCATTTCGAGTCGTCGGGGCTATCCCGCAAGCTAACTTCCTCAAAAAAGGGGTCTACGAAGTCAATCCATCCTCCTCCGCTTAATTCTAAACCGTTTCAAAAAGTCGAGCTGTTTTTTTATCGTTTTGATTAGGGACTATGGATTGAAAAGTAAAGTTTTGAATGATTTTTCAACCCTGAACCCAATCCTTCATTTTTTGACTTCAAAGGATAGTTTAGAATCCACTACCTACCCAAGCTTTTTTAAATCAATGTGTAGATTGCTTCTTTTTGAACAAGAATTTCACTAAACTAATAAGGAAGCAATCTTAAAACCAATGTCAGCTAAACAAAAAAATCCTGAAATAGCAAAAGTATCTTTTATCTCTTTTTTTCTTTCTGCCTTTTCTAGCTCATTCACAAAATCAACCTGGAATTCCAAAGCCAAGCGGTCCCGTGGATCTGAACGATACTTCCGATTTGGTTATCTACATTATCATTCCTGCGATTATTCTGATCCTATTTCTTGTATTCCGAAAAAGAATTTTCAAAATAAAAGAAGAGAAGCAAGAAGAAAGGGAGGAGAAAGGAAATTGATATTCAATGAGTTTTGTCCCAGAGCTTAGCCTGCTTTCATCCTTTTTTGAAAAAAATGCGATCCTCTTAAACTTTTTTGATCTAACTTTTGTCTAATACCCTATAAATTCTATAGACTTTAAATAAAATTATTATGGCATTACGACTAGGAGATGAAGCTCCGAATTTTACAGCAGAAAGTACAGAGGGTACGATCAATTTTCATGAATATCTAGGCGACAGTTGGGGAGTGCTATTCTCTCACCCAGCTGATTTTACGCCGGTTTGTACCACGGAATTGGGAGCTGTCTCAAGATTGAGAGATGAATTCTCCAAGCGGAACGTGAAAGTGATCGCTTTAAGTGTAGATGGCTTGGAAAGTCATAAAAGTTGGATCGGAGATATCAACGAAACTCAAAATACGGCTTTGAACTTTCCCATAATTGCCGACGAAGACAAGAAAGTATCCACGCTCTATGATATGATTCACCCAAATGCGAATGAGAGTTTCACGGTTCGTTCGGTGTTTGTCATCGGCCCGGATAAGAAAATCAAATTGACCATCACCTATCCTGCAAGCACAGGCCGAAATTTTGATGAATTGCTTCGGGTGATTGATTCCTTGCAGTTGACCGCAAACTACAGCGTGGCAACTCCAGCTGACTGGAAAGAAGGGGAGGATGTGGTCGTTTCACCTGCGATCAAGACGGAAGACATTCCAGCTAAATTCCCGAAAGGTCATCGAGTAATCAAGCCTTATTTGAGAATGACTCCACAACCCAATAAATAATTTAGCCAAAAAAAGGATTCCATCAATAAGACAGCTCAAATTCGAGAGCTGTCTTTTTTTATCTAGGTTGGGACTGACCTGTTTTTTTAATCTTCAAAACAAATCTGTCATCGGCAGGTCAAGTCAAGGCTCAAAACCATCTTTACATTCTTTTCAGTCCCTGTAATTGTAATTTCAGTCTCAGGCCTTTTTGGATTGGTAGCCTTCGCTACAGAGCAACGAACTCGAGAGATTGGAATCCGCAAGGTCACGGGTGCTGAGGCCTCTAATATCCTGCTATCACCAGGCAAAGATTTTCTGAAGCTGGTAGGAATTGGTTTTTTTGATTGCTATCCCGCTTTCTTATTTCAGAATGACTAGTTGGCTGAAGGATATTGTCTATCAAATCGGGATATCTTGGACTACCTTCCTCCAGACTGAATTGATTGCTGGTCTAATAGCAGCGGTGAAAGTCATTAGTCAAACGATCCGTGCAGCTTCGCCCAATCCTGTGAAGAGTATCAAATCACAATAAATGAAAGTTCTGAAACCTAAAGCGAGAAAATTGGAAAAATTCAAATTGGCCCAGAAAATTTAGATCCCTGTGCTGAGCACGATAAAGGACTGAACCTCCTTGCCTGCAACGGACCATTATGTCCACAGCTCAAAGATAAAAATCGTATAAAAGTAAGTTTTGAGGCAACTTTAAGCCAAAGGGGATGGTTAGAAATTCATGCATACCATTGAACCTCATTATGGATGGAGGACTAACTACATCGCTTCAGAAGATCCCAAGTCACCTTTTTTTGGATATCAGAACAGTGAAGTCTTTTTTACAGATCAGATCTATAATTTTTTGATTCATCCCCAATGGGATAACATCGGTAGTGAGACGCTTTTTATAAAGTTGCTCTTCGTGGATTATGATGAAGGTTTTGCGATCATTGAGTTGTTTGGAGAGTGGAACGATTTACTTCAAAATGATATCATGACCCTAAAGCGCGAAGTGATCGAAGTGATGATTGCTGAAGGTGTCAATAAATTCATTTTTATTGCTGAGAATCTCTTGAATTTTCATGGCGATTTAGATGCTGAGGATTATTACTCCGAATGGCAAGACGAGCTCGAAGAGGGTTGGTTTGCTATGGTAAATGTCCGCGAGCATATTCAAGCCGAGATGAGTAAATTTTCTATAGACCAGTATTTGGTCTTGGGGGGTAAACTCAACGATTTAAGCTGGAGAACGAGACAACCCAAACAAATTTTTTTGAAAATCAATGAATTGGTATCAAGAAGATTAGGGATGTGATTCAATTTTTTAGGGTCGTTAATAGAACCACGAACCCACATCATTAGGGGGACATGAAGTATAATACCCGCCAGTTCCCAGACCTTTGGGAGGGAGTAGAGCAAACAGGCAGATGATTATAATGTCATGTCGATTAAGTTAAGAGAAGGAATTAATCTCTCTGCTGCCGAATAGGAATAGTTTACGGGGACCAAAAATTATATCCGAATCTGATCTGACTTTCTTTAAAGGGACTATATTTCGGCTGGCCTGGCTTTTTTGGTCCAGGTCAAGAGGGCGACAGTTAAAAGAATGAGGATGGTTCCGATCCAATCGATTCCTAAAAAGCTCACTTTTAGCCAAAATACTGCCGTCAAAGCTGCAGATAGGGGTTCTACGCTGCAAAGTAGACTGGCTGTAGTCGCTCCGATAATGGAAACTGATCTTAAGAAGAAGTAAAAAGAAAGTACGGTTCCGAATAAAATGATGTAGGCAAAGGCGAGTAACGTTTCTCCATCCCAAAGCCCGGAAAGACTCCAAGGTTGGGTGAAAATCGAAAAAGTAATGCCTCCGATCAGCATTCCCCAGCCTGTGATGGCTGCCGGAGAAAATAGCCTGAGAAGTCCAACTGGCTGAATCGTGTAAAAAGCCAAGGCTAAGGCTGACAAAATACCCCACAAGAGGGCGTCTTCCGAGATGACGAGCAAATCAAATGATCCGTGGGTGACTAATAAGAAAATCCCTGAAAGCGCTAGAATTAAAGCCAAATACTCTGTTAGGATGGGCCATGTTCTATTTTTTAATGCATAAAAAGCTACCACAAATACAGGCCCAATGTATTGAAGAATGGTGGCGGTGGCGGAATTGGAAAGGGAGATGCTGTAAAAGTAGGTAAACTGAACGGCCACCATGCCTACAATCCCGAATAGTAAAATTTGAAGGATATGGATGGGTTTTTTCCAAACCGAAAACGCAGCCTTCCGCTCTTGGGACAGTGAAAACAAAATCAAAATGCTCCCTCCGAGGATCAATCGCCAAGTAACCAGCCAGGCAGGATCCAGATTTTTCTCCTCAAAAAGAAACTGCGCACAGGTACCGGAAATACCCCAAAATATGGCAGAAGAAAGTGCCATCAGGATCCCCGGAACTTTCTGATAGGAGGTGGGCAGTGTCATATAAGTTAAATTCAGGCGAATATATTCAGGGTTTTCGATTTTTAATTCTAGGGCCACAAAATTCATGAATAAAAAAATGAATACTAACCAAGACTAAATCGAGGCGACTAGGAATACCAATAGGCTTATTGATAAACCGAATTCTTAAGCTAAATTCAAATTGGGAAATCAAATTTCACTCGTCGAGAGCGATTTTATATTTGAAATCGAGCATGTCGTAAAAGACACACACTGGGATGATTGTAAACCTTGCGAGATTCCATATGGCCGCTGAAATACAAATTATAAACAGATGAAATAGAACCAATTAATTTAGGCTCAGATAAAAAGCCTTCCAAGATCAATTAAATCACATTCACCTATGAAAAACTACTGGATAGCATTTGCTTTAATCAGCTTCCTTTTCCTTTCCTGCAAGTCAGAAACGGCTAGTGAAGATTCTGAGCAGGAAAACACTGCTGAAATGGCAATGAGTGAGGATGGGGTAAAAATGATTCCGATCAGCACACCTTTGGGGGAGTATAATGTATTCACGAAGCGAGTAGGGGATAATCCCGACATGAAGGTGCTTTTACTTCATGGTGGACCCGGGATGTCCCATTTGCAGTACGGTAATTTTGACCAATATTTTCCTCAGGAAGGCATTGAGTTTATCTGGTACGATCAGTTGGGTTCAGCACATTCTGATCAGCCAGATGATTCTTCGCTATGGACTATTGAGCGATTTGTTGATGAAGTAGAGCAGGTTCGTCAGGCTTTGGGGCTTAATAAAGATAATTTCTATCTCTTGGGACAATCCTGGGGTGGAATGCTATCCATGGAGTATGCTTTTCGCCATCAGGATAAACTCAAGGGTCTGATTATTTGCAATATGATGTCGAGTCTGGATGAGTATGAAAAATATGCCAAGGAGGTCTTGGGGCCACAAATGCCGGATGAGGTTTTTGCTGAATTGATGGAAATTGAGAAAAGTGGGGACTTCGAAAATCCCCGCTACATGGAACTCTTGATGGAGCATCACTATCCGGAGCATGTCCTACGCATGCCCTTGGATGAATGGCCGGCAGATGTTAATCAGACCTTGGAGCAAGTCAACCCAAATGTATATGTCTACATGCAAGGCCACAGCGAATTCGGAATCACTCCAGGGGCGAGTCTAGAAGGCTGGGATGTTCGAGATCAGTTGAAAGAGATCACGGTGCCCACTTTGGTAGTAGGAGGAACCCACGACACCATGGATCCAAATCACATGGAATGGATGTCAAAAGAGGTGGCAAATGGGAGATTTTTACTTTGCCCGAATGGTAGTCATTTAAGTCAATACGATGATCCGGAGCACTTTTTCCCGGGCGTGATCAAGTTTATCAAAGATGTGAATTCGGGTAGTTTTTAAGATTCAAGGAGAGGCTGTCTAAAAAGTTTGATGTTCCCTCATCGCGATCCCGTCCTTGTCGGATTGAGATGAGGGAAGCCTTTTGAGACAGCCGCTTTTCAATTCAAAATATTCCAGACGGCGATGAAGTGACTGACTGTCCCTCCCAAAACAAATACATGCCAAATCGCATGAAAAAACAATCGTTCGCTCTTTACATAGAAAAATACCCCAATCGTATAGCTTAAGCCTCCGGCTCCAATCCAGAAAAGTGTTTCCATTGAAAGCTTTTCCAGCAAATCATTGAAGAAAAAGACTGCCAGCCACCCCATCGTCAAGTAAAGAATGACTGATAAGGTCTTGAACCTCCCAGTAAAAAATATTTTGAAGAAGGTGCCTACCAATACCGTACCCCAAATGATGGAAAGGAAAATGATCGCTTTATCAGTGGACAGAATAGCCAAAACCATGGGGGTGTAGGAGCCCGCAATCAAAAAGTAAATCGATACATGATCGAGTATTTGAAGCCTACTCTTTTTAATAGGGTTCTTTGCAGCATGATAAGCTGTAGAAAAAGCATAGACCATTAGAATTCCTAGGCTGAAAGCTATTGCTCCAATGGTGAACTTGATGTCCTGAGTCTCTAGTGATTTTTTGACCAAGAAAGGGATTCCTACTAAACCTAATAGTAAACCAAGCCCATGAGAAAAGGTATTAGCCAATTCCTCTGATGGACTTTGTGGACGTTTGACTCGGGGAGTACTGCTTTTATGGGTCACGGTTGGTTGGATTTGCCAATAGGCATATTGTTTCGGCTCCATTCACTCCAGGAGCCGACATATAGTGCAGGAATAGCCAATCCTGCATAATCCATGGCCAACAGGGTATGGCAAGCGGAAACTCCCGATCCACAGTGCACAATTACTCGATCATGATCTTTAAGCAGTGGGGAATATTTCTGATGTAAAATGTCTTTTGAGAGAAATCGTCCCTGATCATCCATATTTTCGGTCAGTGGAATATTGATAGCCCCCGGGATATGACCTGCTATCAAATCGATAGGTTCCTGCTCTCCCCGATATCTTTCTGCTGAACGAACATCGATCACCGTGAAGTCTGGGTTTTCAGCTTTTTGAGCCACCTCTTCCAGGGAAGCAATAGGGAGTGCCCATTCAGAAGCAGGATAAGGTTCGACTGGGTTATTGGAAGATTCTCCTTTTTTCAAAGGGAAGTTTACAGCAATTGCTGCTTGAATACCTCCTTCAAGTACCTGAATTTTGCTGTGTCCTAAAGCTCGTAGCATCCACCAAAACCTTGCGGCTGAATTAGCTCCTTTTTGATCATCATAGACTACAACATGGGAATCTGGGCCAATGCCCAATTTTCCCAAAACCTTACAAAACTCCTCCACTTCCGGAAGTGGATGGCGACCTCCTTCAGCCAGGTTTTCTTTGATATCCGCCAACTCCAAGTTGGGATCTACAAAGACAGCTCCTTCCAAATGGCCATCTTCAAAAACTTTCTTTGGGTCGGCGCTATTTCTGGCATCAACCACTATGAAGTTGGGCATGGTGGACAGGGATGCTAAGTCGGTAGGGGAAAGGATAGGAGTCATGGGGTTTTACTTTTTGTAAAGCTAAAAAGACCCTGAATGAAAATAAAAAATCCCATCAAAATTTACGGGATTTTGAAAGTAATTGAATCTTTTAGTTGATTTGGTTCTGGAACTGCTCCATTTTCTGATCCACCTGGGTATCGATTGGGAAGGTCACTTTGATTGCTTCCCAAGCCATAGAAACCAAAGCGGTTTTGTTGTCATTGGCAGAGATTGTGTAGACCAAACGCTCGGTATTTCCACCTCTTTCAGTGGTAGCTTTGAAAGAGACCAGGTCATCCTTAGCCAAAGCTTCCTCATCGATTTTTCCGTCTTTCATGTAATTGTAGATCCATACACCCTTGCTGTTGATATGTACAGTCCAATCACCAGTTTCAGCAGGGGTCATAAAGATGGAATACTTTCCGGCTCGAACGTTTTTACCGGCTATTGAAACATCAGTGCTAAATTCGATGGTAGTCTGAAGATTAGCTCCTGCTCTCCAAGTCACGCCATATTTTTCAATCTCTCCAAAAATCTGTCTTCCACGCACAGCAGGTGAGGAGTAATCAATACTAATTTTAGTAAATCCAACTACCTGAGATACGGTCGCTGCAGGGCTCAAGGCTGGAGTTTGTAATTGGGCTAGAGCAGAAAAGGCGAATGCAAAAGCCAAAAAAGCTGTAAGTGTAAAGAGTTTGATGTGTTTCATTTTATTTGGGATTATGGGTTTTTTGATTTTGAAATAAACCCAAATGTAATCCAGAAGTTCGAATTGAGACAAAAAAGAAGCCGGACCTCGCGGCCCGGCTTCTTTGCTGATCAATTAAATCAATTTGGGTTGAATGTGATACCTGCGATGATAAAGGTTCCTAGATCTGAATTTTGAGGCTTAGTCAAAATGTAGATAGGCTGTTTTTCGGCACCTGAATTCTTATTCATCGGAATGGTAGCCTGGCTAAACATCACCGGCATGTTGGGGTCTTTCCTTCCAGGTCCCTGGGTGTAAGTTTCCGAACCGATAAGTTCTCCTGTAGGACTTCCCAAACGGATTTCAAAGTCTACAGGTGTTGTAATCGG
>LJXT01000155.1 GCA_001314815.1 Algoriphagus marincola HL-49 | reverse complement strand
GTCTACAAATCTATCCAATATGTTCCTTTGGCAATGATTGGCTTTGGATTGGATGACTTTTTCATCCTGCACATTTTCACCATTGCTATTGGCCATTTGAACCATGCGAATATTAGATTGACCTACGGACCATTGAAGTATATTCTCAATAATCCAGTCATGCATTTGTGGCATCATGCCAAGCACCTTCCCGAAGGAAGTCACGGTGTCAATTACGGTATTTCCCTTAGTATTTGGGATTATCTTTTTGGTACGGCATATATTCCTAATGAAGGAAGAGATGAGCCGCTTGGCTTCGAAAAAGTAGAGGAATTTCCAAAGACCTTTTGGTCACAAATATTTTACCCATGGCTGCGCAAAAAGAGCTAAGTACTACCAATCCATTCAATAATTGGCGAACAGTTATCATTTTGACTTTGACCTTGGGATTAGCCCCATTTGTTCCCGAGCCTCACTTCTTCGGAAAGATTCGTTGGGTTTTGGGTGGTGCCAATGGCATGCAGCTGATCGATTGGGGAGACCTCCTGTTTCATGGTTTGCCTTGGATTTTGCTAGTTAGGCTTTCCGTGATTTCACTTAGAAGAAAGCTGGTAAAAGCGTCATAATGTGATTTTTATTACTGTTTTGAGGGATAAGGTCAGATACTTTTGTATCAATCTTTAACAATGAAACACGAAAATTATGTTTGACTTCTTTAAATCAACACCTAAAGCTTACGAAGATATATCTGTAGGAGAATTTCACGACTTGATGCTGCAAAAGGATGCGGTCATTATCGATGTACGCACAGCGGGAGAGTTCGCTGGAGGCAAACTTCGGGGAGCAAGAAATATTGACATCATGTCTAGAAACTTCACCCAGCAAATTGAAAATCTTCCAAAAGACAAGACCTATTTGCTCTACTGCAGAAGCGGCAACAGAAGTGGACAAGCCTGTCAAATAATGACTGAAATGGGCTTCAAAAATGTAAAAAATATGGCTAGAGGGATTATGTCCTGGCCATTTGAAACAGTATAAAAAAGCGGGTTCCAGCCCGCTTTTTTTTATCTCTTTGCGATTTTATTATCGCTGATAGTTTTTTGACGAGTACTCTTGAATCTGCTGAGGGTGCTATCCATTTTTTTGATATGCTTGGTGCTTCGTCCCTGGACCCGTTTCCTCCACATTCGAAAGCTACTCTCTTTCATATTTTTTCGCATCAACTTGATGACTTCTGACTCACTGACGCCAAATTGCTGCTCAATAGCGTCAAAGGGAGATCGATCTTCCCAAGCCATTTCTATGATGCGATCTATTTCCCGCTCGCTTAGTGATATTTTTTTACTCATACCTTCCAAACCATCACATGGCCTAGTGGTTTACTGATTGTGCAAAAAATTTCCATAGTCTGGTTAAAAAGAGACTTACGTTTACGCGACCATCCTCCGCTGTTGGAAGCCTTTCGGGCCGGGTATCCCATTCTCCTTTTGTATGCATTTGAGCCATCGCTAATTGCTGCGGCCCAGAGTGATACAAGACATTGGCGGTTTGTATGGGAAAGCTTGGAGGACTTAAATAGCCAATTGAAAGAATTTCAAGCTAAGGTTAACATTCTGCATGCTGAGGTTTTGGATATTTTCAAGGTTTTGCAGCAGGAATATATCATTCAAGCGGTCTATTCACACCAAGAGACTGGAATTGCTGTTACTTATCAGAGAGATCAAGCCGTAGCTAGCTATCTTAAAGCACACAAAATTCCTTGGAAAGAATTCAATCAGCAGGGAGTCAAGCGAGGGAGAAAGGATCGAAAAGGGTGGAGAGAAGCTTGGTTTGCTTACGCAAAAGCGACTTTTGAAGAAATCCCTTTAGAAAAGATTCAGTTTGTTTCTCTTTCTAAAAAATTCCTAGCAACTGAAAACTTCCTTCCCATGGACCCGGCATGGAGCCAGCCGAACCCAAAAATGCAGAAAGGAGGGGAAAAATTGGCTTGGAGATATCTCAAGAGCTTTGTCGAAGACAGAGTCAAAAACTATAATAGACACATCTCAAAACCAGAGTTAAGCCGAACTGGTTGCAGTAGACTTTCGCCTTATTTGGCTTGGGGCTGTCTTTCCATTCGTCAGGTTTATCAGGTATCCGAGTTGAAGAAGAAGTCAGGTTTTCAGGTTCGAAATTTCACAAATTTTCAATCACGTCTGAGATGGCACTGTCATTTCATCCAAAAGTTTGAAATGGAGTCCCGAATGGAGTTTGAACCAATCAATAAGGGCTTTTTGGAATTTTACCCAAAAGTGAATCATGATTGGATTCAGGCTTGGAAGGAGGGAAAGACTGGCTATCCATTGGTGGATGCTTGCATGCGTTGTGTGAAAGAAACGGGTTATTTGAATTTCAGAATGCGGGCGATGGTCGTATCCTTTTTGACTCATCACCTTGGCCAAAACTGGAAAGCAGGAGCCGATCATCTGGGGAAATGCTTTTTGGATTTTGAGCCAGGAATCCATTATCCACAGCTTCAAATGCAGGCTGGGGTGACAGGAATCAATACGGTTCGAATTTATAATCCCGTAAAGCAGTCACAAGATCATGATTCGGAAGGTGTTTTTATCAAAAAATGGGTGCCTGAACTTTCCAAAATTCCCGCTCCTCAGATTCATGAGCCTTGGAAGATTCCACCATTGGAATTGCATGTTTTTGGGATGGAACTAGGAAAGGACTATCCATTTCCAATAGTAGATCTGGAAAAGTCAGGAAAAGCAGCACGGGATAAAATCTGGGATGCTCAGAAACTCCCTGAGGTAAAAAAAGAGGCCAATCGGATCCTTGAAAGGCATACTTTACCAAATAGATGGGCTTAGCATGAAAAAAGAATATTTGCCAACGAAAATCTGTCCGGTCTGCAAGCGCCCTTTCACTTGGCGGAAAAAGTGGGAAAAAAACTGGGAAAATGTCAAATACTGTTCAAAAAGATGTGCAAGTTCAAGGCAGAAGAACACTACCGATAGACCATGATATACCAGACCAGGTAAATCGCCAGTGGGAAAAAGTACCCTAGCAAAATCACCCAAATAGATTCGGAAATACTTCTTCTGCTGATCGAAAGAAAGCCAAAAACCCAGGCAGCTCCGTAGATTATTTCAAAAATATTGATGGTAGCCAATGGGTATAGATATTTCTTCTCTACTTGATCAAATCCAACAAAACTCAACATGGAAAAGGGTCTGTTCAATTCGATTTCGAGATAGCTTGCGGCTTGGGAGGGATTGAGATAAATCAGGAATCGAAGGAGCTCAGGAAGTAGAAATATCGTTTCAGCAACCAAGGCAAATTTCCATAGCTCCTTGTATGGAACTTTGTATCCAAGTGCAAAGGATGCGATCCAAATCAAAAACGAAATCAAGGTAAACTTGAAAAGGAGCAAAATAGGAGTAGCCAAATACCCAAGTGAATTGAAAATATAGAAATAGGTGAGTGCTCCCGAATTTCCTAAATTTTGTGAATCGGGAATTGCTTCTATAATCAATGTGTTGGTCAGATACTGGATTAGTATAAAAAGTAAGACAAGCAATAAAAAATAAAGGCGTTTGTCAAAATCTAATAATGCTTGAATTCGTTGAGCTAGTGGATTTGCTGATGAGGTCATAGGAAAATTAGGAATGGAGAAAGATAGCATAAATCTAACTTTTAGCGATAATTTTGTGCGCATGAAGCGTCAATGGTATTGGTCAGTATGGTGGGTAGTAGGTGGAGTGCTATTTTCTGTTTTACCGTTTTTGACTCATGGTCAATCGGAACCAGGGGATAGTTTGATGGAGGTAAAAAAATCGCCCTACCTACTCTTAGACAGGGGGCTGCAATACCGGATTACGAAGTCAATTAATAGTATGTATAATTTTGACTTTGAGACGGCGGAGCATGACTTTCAAGTAATTGCCTATCAATATCCCAACCATCCCCTTCCGGATTTTTTGATGGCGCTGAGTTATTGGTGGCGGATAGAAGTGGATATCACCAATGAATCTTATGATGATATTTTCTTGGCTTACATAGAACGAGCGAATGAAAAAGCCGAGACCCTTTTTGATGAAGATCCAACCAATAAAGAAGCAGCTTTCTTTTTAGCTGCCGGATATGGATTTGAAGGTAGATTGAAGGCCGAGCGGAAAAGTTGGACTGGAGCAGCCTGGGCTGGTAAAAATGCCTTAAAGTACATGGAACTAAGCAGGGGAGAAGAGGAGTTTAATCCCGAACTTTTGCTAGGAGACGCACTCTTTAATTATTTTTCTGTCTGGATTCCGGATAATTATCCCTTGCTCAAACCAGTTATGGCTCTTTTTCCAAAAGGGGACAAAGATTTAGGTTTGGAGCAACTTGAGCAGGTGGCAACTAATGCTTTCTATACACGAATTGAGGCGATGTATTTTTTATTTCGACTCTATGCATCTCAGGAGAAGAAGCCTTACGAAGCACTCAGGATTTCTTCCTATCTCCATGAGAAATTTCCAAATAATCCTTACTTCCATCGGTCCTACGCACGTCACCTTTATACTGTAGGTCGCTGGTCAGAAGCGGTAGAGGAGTCTGGAGAGATTCTGAAAAGGATAGAAACAGGAATGACAGGCTATGAATCCAATAGCGGTCGATATGCTGCTTTCTACATGGCTCAATATTATGAACGCATCGGGAATCGAGATGAGGCGAAATACTTTTATCTCAAGACACTTTCCTATGGAGAGGAATCCGAATCTCAGGAAAGTGGGTATTATTTACATTCTCTGGTTCAATTGGGACAAATCGCTTTGGAGGAAAATCAGAAGGCTTTGGCCAAGGATTATTTCAAAAAAGTGAAGAAATACGCGAAGCGGAAACATCCCGCTCATCAAGCTGCAAGAGATTTTATCAAAAAGAATAAACTTTAACTCGGGAGTTTACGTTTTTTGCTTCATACGCAGGAGATAATTTGAATTTTGGAGTTTAAAAAAGTGATTTTGAAAGCTTTGTTTGCCGAAAAGTCCCGATTAATAAATAAAATTTCGAATTTGTCCCTTTAAAAAAGTTTTATTCACTTTAAAACTTTCCTTAATTATTCTAACTTTGTACGATATTATATTTTGTATATGCAAGAGAACGTAGATAGTAACATCCGAATCAAATTTGACAAGGTAGACCGGAAGATTCTTGAAATTCTTCAGGGTAATGCCAAGATCACCAATGCACAGCTTTCTAAGGACATTGGTCTTTCCCCAGCTCCTACATTGGAGCGCGTGAAAAAATTAGAGCAGTCAGGCATCATCAAAAGCTATCACGCAAAGCTTGATCCTGAAAAGATTGGTCTAGGGGTTAGTACTTTTGTTTTGGTTAGTCTAATCGGCCACAATAAAGCTAATATTGATGCTTTCATGAAGGAAATCAATGGTATTCAAGAGGTGATCGAATGTCATCACATCACAGGTACCGGTGATTTTATCCTTAAGATCATCGCAAAGGATATCACAGCTTACCAAAAGCTCATGTTGGAAAAAGTTTCTGAGATTAAGGAAGTCGATTCCATGCAATCCATGGTTATTCTTTCGACCTTTAAGGATTCAAAAGTATTGCCAATTCCCGTCTAAATTAAAAGACCTAATCGAACATAGGGGTGGCAAAAAGTCACCCTTTTTTTGTGTATGGAAAATCCCTGGAAAACCCTATCGCTTAAAAGAATCTACGAAAACCCTTGGATTAGCGTAGAAGAACATGATATTCTGAACCCTGCAGGTAATCCCGGTATCTATGGTAAGGTCCATTTTAAAAACAAGGCCTTGGGAATAATACCTATTGATCAATTTGGGAATACTTGGCTGGTCGGGCAGTTTCGCTATACCCTAAATGAATACTCATGGGAAATCCCTATGGGTGGCGGGCCTATCGGACAAGATATCCTAGAAAGTGCCCAGCGTGAACTCAAGGAAGAAACTGGGTTGACAGCAAAGAAATGGACGGAAGTTCTGCGTATCCACACTTCCAATTCGGTGACGGATGAAGAGGGATTTGTATTTCTAGCTGAGGACTTGGAAGAAGGGGAACCCGAATTTGAAGAAACAGAGGTAATCAAAATTCAAAAGCTTCCTTTTGAGGAGGCTGTACAATGGGTAATGGAAGGGAAAATTACCGACGGAATCAGCATAGCGGGAATTTTGAAGGTGAGTAAACTACTTGCGAAGTAGGCCATATGAATATCAAGAATCACTTTTCGATTACTTTTAATCTTGCCTATCCGGTTATCCTAAGTCAATTAGGTCAAGTGATGGTCGGAGTGGCAGACTCGATGATGGTCGGGCAATTGGGTGCCTTACCCTTGGCAGCAGCATCACTTGCCAATTCCATCTTTTTCGTATTGATGATGTTTGGGATGGGAGTTTCGATGGGGATCACGCCGCTCATTTCTATTGCCGAAGGGAAAGGAAAAGCTTTGCGAATCGGAAAGCTCTTTAGACATGGGCTATGGATCAATATTTTTGTCGCACTGATCCTTACAGGGATCATTTTGGGACTATCAACTGGCCTATCTTTCTTGGACCAGCCGGAGGAAGTAGTCAAAGCAGCTGTTCCTTACCTATGGGTAATTACAGCTTCCCTATTTCCTTTCATGATTTTTCAGACTTTCAAGCAGTTTGCCGAAGGCCTAAGCCAAACCCGTCAGGCGATGTATGTGACTATTTTTTCCAATCTGGTCAATGTCTTTCTTAATTGGGTGTTGATTTTTGGAAAGTTGGGTTTTCCAGCCATGGGCTTGATGGGTGCAGGCTGGGCGACCTTGATTTCGCGAGTGGTGATGGCGCTATTGATGGGAGCGTATGTATTGAGTTCACGGCGTTATAAGGGCTTTGATTTAGGCTTGAAAATCAGACAATTCAGTGCACCACTTTTATCGAGAATACTTAAAATTGGAATACCTACCGGTTTCCAGTTCATTTTTGAAGTTAGTGCCTTTGGCTCTGCAGCGATTATGATGGGTTGGATAGGAGTCACTGCCCTGGCCAGTCATCAGATTGCGATCAATCTTGCTTCTATCAGCTACATGATGGCAGCCGGCTTGGGGACAGCAGGGATGGTTCGTGTCAGTAATCAGATCGGAAAAAATGATTTCCAAACTATGCGCGAGGCTGGAATGATGGTTTTTGCGATGGTGATTGCCTTTATGAGCGTATCAGCCGTCCTATTCATTCTTTTCAGAAATATGCTCCCATCTTTATACATCGATGATCCGGAGGTAATTGCTACTTCGGCGACTCTTTTGATTATCGCAGGTATGTTCCAATTATCCGATGGTATACAGGTGGTGGGCTTGGGAGTACTTCGAGGGATGGAAGATGTCCGTTTTCCAACTTGGCTGACTTTTGTGGCCTATTGGATCCTTGGATTACCACTAGGATACTTTTTTGCATTTGGATTGGAGATGGGAGAGCGGGGTATATGGTTTGGTTTGCTGATTGGACTTAGTATTACTGCAGTGGTTTTGTTCTATCGGTTTTATCGATTGAGCAATAAGGCTATTTTGCAGGAGAAGTTGTAAAACTTGTTTCCTAAATCAACTGAATATTCTAGCTTAGCCATAGCAACCATTCACCAACCCAATGAAAAGATTATTACTTGCCCTGCTAGTCAGCATTATCCTTGTTTTCCCGGCCCTTTCGCAGCAACCTGCAGTCTTGCCTTTGAAGGCCCAGGCAGAACTGATCGATTCCTGGCTAGACTATCGAATCGAAAATATGCTTCCTGATTTAATGACAGAAACAGGTATTGATATGTGGATTGTCATCTCCCGTGAGTACAATGAAGATCCGGTGATCCGTACCCTTTTGCCAGCAACATGGATGGCAGCGAGGCGGCGAACCATTTTGGTTATGTATCAGCCAGAAAAAG
>LJXT01000110.1 GCA_001314815.1 Algoriphagus marincola HL-49 | reverse complement strand
TTTGTTGGAAATGTCAATGGATTCGAAGGTAGAACAGGGGAGGTCAAATTTGATTTTCTGGATGCAGACAAAACCTACCTTGCGGAAATCTATTCGGATAAAGCTGATGCGCACTATAAAACCAATCCTCAAGCGTATGAGATTCGAAGAGTTGCCGTTGATGCCAATTCAGTTTTGAAGCAATTTTCTGCTCCGGGAGGAGGCTATGCTATCCGGATTCGGGAGGCGGGCAAGGAGGAGTTGAAGGGGGTTAAGAAGTTGAAGTAAGGGTTTTTGGAAAGACTTAAGGTTAATAAGATAGCAATTATTTAGGTTTAATTCTTTTAAAGTCCAATCGTCCTGAGCGGAGTCGAAGGGTCATTATATCATTTGAAAACCATATTATACCTAATTAAATTACTCCCTCCATCGGACTGATTTGAATACGATCTGCCTGTAATTATCCCTTTCGTATAGAATTCCGAGCGTGTTTTCATCCAATTTGACCAAATCGGAATAAGCCGTCCAAGGGAGTTTTTTGGAATCCGAGGTGAAGTCAACCGGAATCACATAGTCCCAAGTCTTTCCTTCATCGTAGCTGATTTTGATGGTCAGATAATTTCGCTCCTTCTCATCTGCAGCATTGGAATGAGCGAGGATAGTTTTTCCTTCCTTTTCTCCCAAATCCAAAATGGAAGCCTGACAAACCGGGTCAGGGAGTTGAGGCTCAAAATAGCTTTCCTTCCAAGTCCGACCTCCGTCTGAAGAGTAAGAAATGATTCGCTGACGGATGTCTCCTTTCTGATTTCTCGAACTCATGATCATCCGGCCATCGGATAGCTCAGCTGCGATGGATTCATTGGAACCGCCAAATTCTACCGATTCGGAAAGCCCAAAGCTTTCCCCTTTATCATCCGTATAAAAACCATGTGCCTGATAGTCTGACCAGTCGTCTTTTGGACCACCTTGAGAGTGATTGGCTGCGACATAAATTCTACCTTTGAAGGGTCCATTTTGAAACTGGAAAGCATGGCCAGGGGTATTGGCATAGTGCCGCCAATCTTCTGAAAAAGTGTAGTTTGGATTAAAATCGGGGTTATTGGGGCGATGAACCTTTAGACTGATGTTTTCTGGTTCGGTCCAAGTTTTACCCAAGTCATAAGATTTGATCAGCCAAACTTCCCGGACTCCGCGATTCATTCGTACGTCATATTCATGATTGTTGCCTGTGTTGTAAAAGAGAAAAACCACTCCATCAGGATATTTGGGGTCAAATAAATCTACCACCGGAGCTGGATTTCCGGCCTGAAGACTGTCATAATCGACTAAAGTCTGAATAGGAGACCAGGTGTGGCCACCGTCCAAGCTCTTTTTCATCACCAGGTTGATATCTCCAAAATCATCACTTCCATTGACCCGGCCTTCGGCAAAAGCGAGTATTTCTCCATTGGGTAAATTGATGATGGCGGGAATCCGATAAATGGCGTGTCCTTCTTTTTCAGCCTCAAAAACAAGGGTTTCCTGTGCCAAAAGGAGATCAGAAAAGCAAAATAAGGTGAGGGCTAAAAGAATCTTGTTCATCATGGATTAGGATTTGCGAAGCTAAAGAAAATGAAAAATAACCTTTTGGAATTGAAAGAGGGAGTTTGATACAGAAAATTCAGATTGGATGAGAAGAATGAAGTACTTGGATTTTTTCTAGTAGTGACTAAATGGGATCATTTCGCAGTCAATCAATTAACTCCAGCAAAAAATAAGTGGCGCTTGATCAAAGTAGGTTTTGTTTTCAGATTTATTCCCAAAAAGATGAAAACGAAAATATTAATATTGTCCGTCTTGGTTTTTGGGATATTATCCTGCGTTGGTTCGGAAGATAATCCACAAGACACGAACCAAGCTTATTTCAGATTCAAAATAAACGGGACGCTCAAAGAATTTGAAGTCAGAAACAGTCCCATGACCTTTTCCTTTAATTCGGATGGTTCGGTTTATCTGGCAGGTTTTATGATTTTGGATGACCCGACGGATGGTACCAAGAATTTTATTTCAGGTTTTGTTCGGAATGAAACACTTTTCCAGGTCAATGAAACGCTAGAGATGCAGGATCCAATTTTATTTCAAAATATCCCGATGGTGCGGATTCAGTTGACTTATTCTGATGAAGCTGGTGAGCTTTACAATGCTGTATTGTTTCAAAAGGAACTCCCAGGGCTTTTGATTACAGATGATGCGACATTTCGATTTACAGAGATCAGCCAAAATTGGGTGAAAGGAGAATTTACAGCCAATCTCTTAGGGCCGGTTTTTGTATCGAGCGGTAGGGGCGATACCGAATTGCGGATCACAGAAGGTGAATTCAGCATGCCCCTTTTCCGGTCTAATTTACCCTAAGTTCAAGTTAGAGTTTGACCGCCAATCCAACATTGAGAAAGGCCACGCCGTATCCCAGTTCACCAAAAACAGCCAGATTGGGATTGAAATAATAGCGGGCTCCCCCAAAAATGGTCAGTCCTGCGGTATTGCCAAAGTTTCCGCTGCTTCCGGTATCAAAACCTGAATTGTCCTCATACGAATAATTGAGCAGATTGTAACTGGCCATCAATCCGGCGTAGAGATCAAGTTTTTCATTTTGGATCTGAGTGAAGTGCAGCGCTCCTCTCACACCTATAATAGTGTAGTTCCACTTGGATTGGGACCGAATAGTCCCCGAGTTGGTTTCATAAGAGAAGCTTTTGTAGCCGGCATAGCCTCCAATGCTGATGATCCCGACATTGCCCGCTTCGGCAATGCCCTGCTCGTACATGATACTGATTGCCGGGATTTGACTGCTGTAATCAAAACTCCCCAATGAACTTCCAATGCCGACTCCAGCGGAGAATACCTTGGAGGATAGGTCAAATGTTTGGGACTTGCCCGTCAAAATCACGGTCATAAAGAGGAGTATTGCGGCTGCGAAATGGGATGTTTTCATGGTGTTTGATTTTTAATCCAACTTAGGCTGGATTTGACGAAAACTAAATCAACATTGATTTTATGCCTTAATTCCCTTATTCTCCGTAACTTATTCCATGGTTTCTGTAAAAATTCCCGTAATTTCATTGCTTGCTCAAACCAAATGAAAAAGCTTTTTTTGTTCCTTATTTTTGGGATGTCTGCTATAAATCTCGCTGCACAAAGTCAAATCGACTCCCTGCAGACCATCCTTCGACAGGATGGGTTATCAGATAGCGTGCGTGCCTTTCTATGGAGTGAATTATCTTTTGAATATGCAGGAGTCAATCCCAATCAAGGAATAGCTTATGCTGATTCGGCACTGGGTTTAGCAAAAAAATCCGGGATACTTTCACTACAAACCTCCGCTCATAATAGTAAGGGTGTCAATTATTGGTATCTGGGGCAGGATTCGTTGGCTGCCATAGAATACGAATTGGTATATCAGTCGCATTTGAAGTCTGGCGATCTTCGGGGGCAAGCTATATCCTCCAATAATTTGGCTTTGCTTTCCTACAACAGAGGGGATTATCGCTCAGCCATAGAAAATCACGAAAAGGCAAATCAGATTTTTGAAGAACTGGGATTGCGAAAAAATCTCGTCAACGGACTTACCAATTCAGGAGTTGTCTTTTTGGCCTTGGCGGATTATCCCAAAGCCCTGAAGTACTTTCTGGAAGCCATGGATCAAACTGAAAATGGCGATCACTGGGAACGGGGAAATATTTCAAACAATCTGGGTCTAGTGTACAAGAATCTAGGCGAATACGAGCAAGCTGACTCCGTATATCAGGAGGCTGTTGTTGAATATGATCTTGATGGGAATCTACAGGCGATGGCAAACAGTCTGGGGAATCTAGCCGCAGTCAAGCAGATTCAAGGCGACTTGGATTTGGCAGAAAAGCTGGTTTTGCAGGCTTTGGAGA
The DNA here is from genome assembly GCA_001314815.1 of Algoriphagus marincola HL-49. Classification (GTDB taxonomy): domain Bacteria; phylum Bacteroidota; class Bacteroidia; order Cytophagales; family Cyclobacteriaceae; genus Algoriphagus; species Algoriphagus marincola_A. Next base: position 10,630 of record LJXT01000110.1, on the reverse strand, counting down.
TCAATCGGCAAATCGGAAATCAGCGGAGGATAGCTTCGGATTTCAGCACACTTTCTTCCATCTACTCAGAATCGGACCAGTCAGCTAAATCGTCAAAATATCTAGATAGCGCAATTTTGCTTTATCGGGCAGCAGGGGAAACCCTTAATCTTTCCAAAGTGCTGCTCCAAAAGGCAAGTTTTGAAAAACTATACGGCCGTCTGTATGAAGCTGAGGAATTGGAACTAGAGGGTCTGAGGCTGGCGAAGGAAAGCACGTCCCTCGAAGCTCAAAAAAATGCCTGGCTCGGACTGGCTGATACTTATCGGTCGAAAGGTGAATTTAACAAAGCCTTGGACGCCTTTCAGCAGGCCCAACTGTATAAGGATAGTATTTTCAATGATGAAAATAAAAAAGAGATGTTGAGCATTCAACTCAACCACGAATATGACCAAAAGGCTCAATTGATGCAGTCTGAATTTGAGAAGGAGCGATTGCTACTGGACCTCCAATCCCGCGAAAGTCAATTGAGAGCCAGACTTTATTTGATGGGTTTATTGGTGGTGATGCTTCTGGCCATCGGCTGGTTTTTCTTCAACAAGCATCGGGCTTCTATTCGCCGGAAACAATTACAGGATCAGTATCAAGCCGAGATTATCGAACTCGAACTCAAAGCGCTCAAAGCGCAGATGAACCCGCATTTTATCTTTAATGCACTGAGCTCAATCAGTAGTTTTTTGTTGAAGAATGAACCAGAACAGGCGGATCGCTATTTGACCAAATTTGCTCGGATGATCCGAAAGATCCTTGATTTCAGCGAAATGAGGATGATTTCAATGGAGGAGGAGATCAGGTTTTTGACCGATTATATTCAAATCGAGGCCTTACGTCTGGGAAAAAAGATAGCCTTACAAATCGAAAACCCCGATGGACTTGACTTGGCTTCTATTACAGTTCCTCCTTTGCTATTGCAACCCTTAATCGAAAATAGCATTTGGCATGGCATCGCCCAAGAAGAGGGTGATGGCTGGATCAAATTACAGTTTATGCAATCTGACCAAGGGGTACAGCTGAGCATTCGGGATAATGGGAAGGCACAAAATCTACCCCTTCAATTTGCGGAAAACCATCATTCCATGGGGATGAAATTGGTCGAAAAGCGGTTGTTGAATTCACAAACTTCTCCGGCCTCTGCGGAGCCTATTTTTGATTTTGCCCGAGACACAGAGGGTTTTTGGGTTAGATTACAGTTAAATTCCCCACGAAAACTAGCGAATACATGATCCAATATGTCATAGTGGAGGACGAGATCCAGAGTGCCGAGCGATTAAAGTTGCTTATGGAGCGATCGCATCAGGATCAGTTCAAATTGATGTGTTGGCTTAAAAATGCACAGGAAATCCATGATTTTTTTCAAGGAAATTCGCCCGATTTGGTTTTTTGGGATGTGGAGTTGGGCGAAAAAACGGCTTTTGAGTGGTTGACGGAAATCCCGAAAAATGATTTTCAGATTATCTTCACCACGGGCCATCAAGAATACGCCCTCCCAGCCATCAAAGCAAACGCTCTGGACTATTTGCTTAAGCCCATCGATGCTGATGAATTGGCTGAATCATTGAAGCGGGTTCAGACCAAAACGAATCCCGTCTTAAATTCCTCTAGTCTTGAATCCGTTTTGAAAGCTTTCCTTCCAGATAAAACTCCCCAAAATATTGCATTACCTACTGCCTCCGGTTTGGAGTTTGTGCCGGTAGAAAGTATCATGAGATGTCAGGCTGATGTGAATTACACTCATTTTTTTCTCCGCGATGGTAGAAAAATTACGAGTTCAAAAACACTTAAAGCCTATGAAGCACAGCTTTCTACTTTAGGGTTTTTTAGGGTTCACAATAGTCATTTGGTCAATTTGAATGAAGTCAGACTATATACCAAAGGAAAGGGGGGCTATTTGACCCTGAAGGATGGCAGTGAAATCGAAGTGGCATCCCGAAGAAAGGATGAGCTACTGCAGATGCTCAAGGGCTTTTGATTTGGACAGGGACTTTGTATTTTGATCTTCCAATTCAACTCAGTCCACGACAATCCATGAAAAATTTTCAATTTGTAGCACTCATTACCCTTTTCGCTTCAGGGATGATGAGCTGCCAGGATCCGGTATCCCAGTCTCCGGATCGTCCCAATATTATTTTCATTATGTCCGATGATCACGCCTATCAGGCGATTTCTGCCTATAGCGATCACCTCATCGAGACGCCTAATATTGACCGGATTGCGGATATGGGCATGCTTTTCACCAATGCCACTGTGACCAATTCGATCTGTGCTCCAAGTAGAGCTACGATTTTGACAGGAAAGCACTCTCATATCAATGGAAAAGTCGATAATCATTTCCCTTTTGACACGACTAATGTGACTTTCCCGCAACTCTTTCAAGAAGCAGGCTATCAGACCGCCATGTTTGGTAAACTCCACTTTGGCAATAATCCAAAAGGCTTTGATCAATTTAAAATCCTGCCCGGACAGGGGAAGTATTACAACCCGGATTTCATCACTAAAAATGAGGGCAATATTCAAGTAGAAGGCTATGTGACGGATATTATCACGGATATGACCCTAGACTGGCTACAAAATGAGCGAAAAGAGGAAGATCCCTTCTTGCTTTTTTACCTGCACAAAGCCCCACATCGGGAATGGCTACCTGCGGGAAGACATGTGGCGGAGTTTATGAGCCAGCCACTCTCTTTGATGATTATTCCGGCAGGGGGCGTGCCGCCAAAGAGGCGGAGATGAATTTGCTCAAAGACATGCACTGGGCCGGAGATTCAAAAATCACTCCTGAAGTGATGGATGAAATGGGCCTAGAACCCACTTCTGGTTGGGACAAGGCTGCTTTCGAGGGAGAGGTGGGTCGAATGAATTCGGAACAGCGAGCCGTTTGGGATGAGTCTTACAATAAGGTGATTGAAGATTTTAAGAAAGCCTATCCTACCATGACCGAAGAAGATAAGATGAAGTGGCGATATCAGCGCTACATGCAGGATTATTTGGGGACGATCAGGGCCGTGGATGAAAATGTAGGTCGAGTGATTGACTACCTGGAGGCAAATGACTTGATGGAAAATACCATCATCGTTTACACCTCTGATCAGGGTTTTTACCTAGGCGAGCATGGTTGGTTTGACAAGCGTTTTGTGTATGATGAAAGTTTCAAAACCCCGCTTTTGGTGGCCTGGCCTGGAAAAGTAGCTGCAGGGTCAAAATCTGATGAGATGGTTCAAAATCTGGATTTTGCGCAGACATTTTTGGCAGCTGCAGGAATCGAAGCGCCATCGGATATGCAAGGTGAAAGCCTTTTACCGCTCTTGACAGGAGAAGGAGAGTGGACTCGGGATGCTGTGTATTATCATTATTATGAATATCCTTCCGTGCACATGGTCAAGCGTCATTATGCCATTGTGACAAAGGAGTATAAGTTGACTCATTATTATTTTGATACCGATGAGTGGGAATTGATCGATCGGATTAATGATCCCATGGAGTTGAAAAATGTCTATGATGATCCTGATTATGCCGAGATCAGAGAAGAGCTGCATCAGAAATTGGATGGCTTGCGCGAAAAGTATGGAGACAACTCTCAGATTTCTCAGCGCTACCTGCAAGAATACCTGGATTACCTTCAGAAAAACAATTCCTATGCAGGAGGGAAAAACACGGATCTTTTGGATAAAATATTCAAGGATAGAAAGCTGAGTACTCAGCAGGAATAAGCAAACAAGATCAAATTGGACTTATGAAATCGACACGATTAAAATTATCATTAACCACGAAGGGAAATGATTATTTTAATCGTCAAAGATTCCATGTGGCTTTTGAAAATCAAATTATAAACACATGAAAAAATCACAAGCTGTAGTAGGACTTTTGGTTGCAATTGGGCTGTTGACTGCCTGTCAAACAGAGGAGCAAAGCGCTACTCAAGATCGTCCCAATATTATTTTTATCATGTCCGATGATCATGCCTATCAGGCGATTTCGGCCTATAGTGATCAATTGATTGAGACGCCAAACATTGACCGCATCGCTGAAATGGGGATGCTTTTTACCCAAGCTTCGGTGACCAATTCCATTTGTGCGCCCAGCAGAGCAACTATCTTGACGGGGAAGCACAGTCATCTCAATGGCAAGGTGGACAATCACTTTCCTTTTGATACGACCAATGTGACTTTTCCACAGTTGTTTCAGGAAGCCGGTTATCAGACCGCTATGTTTGGAAAACTTCACTTTGGAAATAATCCCAAGGGCTTTGATCAATTTAAAATCTTACCGGGCCAGGGTTCTTATTACAATCCGGATTTTATCACCAAAAATGAGGGGAATATCCAAGTAGAAGGCTATGTGACGGATATTATTACTGACATGACCTTGGATTGGCTAAAGAATGAGCGAAAGGAAGAGGATCCTTTTTTACTGTTTTATTTGCACAAGGCACCCCATCGGGCATGGTTGATGGCGGAGCGACACATGGAAGAGTTTACCAACCGGGAATTCCGAGAGCCGGCTACGCTCTTTGATGATTATTCTGGGAGAACTTTCGCCGCTGAGGAAGCAGAAATGAATATTTTGGAACATATGGGTTGGTCCGGGGACAATAAATTGTCCCCTGAAGTGACCAAATCATTGGGTTTGGAAGATATCGGGGGCTATGATACGATTCGGTATAAAAACTTCTTAGACCGATTTACTCCCGAGCAAGCTGAGAACTTTCGGAAATATTATGATCCCATCAATGAGAAATTCAAGGCTGAGTTTGCTCAAATGAGTGAGGAGGATCAAATGCGCTGGAAATATCAGCGCTACATGCAGGACTATCTGGGTACCATTCAGTCGGTGGACGAAAATGTCGGGCGGGTACTGGATTATTTGGAGGAAAACGACATGATGGAAAACACCATCATCGTGTACACTTCCGATCAGGGTTTTTACTTGGGAGAGCATGGCTGGTATGACAAGCGCTTTGTCTATGATGAATCCTTCAAAACGCCGCTTTTGGTGGCTTGGCCAGGTAAGGTGGAGGCTGGAAGTCAATCCGATGAATTAGTTCAAAACCTTGATTTTGCACAGACCTTTCTGGATGCCGCAGGAATCCCTCAACCTGCGGATATGCAGGGAGAAAGTCTACTTCCTGTATTAACCGGAAATATGGAAAAGTGGAGTCGGGATGCTGTTTATTATCATTATTACGAATATCCCGCAGAGCACATGGTCAATCGGCATTATGCCATCATCACCCAAGAATACAAATTGATTCATTATTATTTTGTGGAGGACAGTTGGGAATTGATCGATCGGGTCAAGGACCCGATGGAACTCAAAAATGTATATGATGATCCTGCTTATTTGGAAATCAGAGAGGATTTGCATCAACGATTGGAGGAGTTGCGAGTAAAGTATCAGGATAATTCCACCATCAGCCAGCAATACATTGATCGTTTGCTTGAGGATGCAAGGGGTGGAAATGTATGGGGAGTGGATGAAATGAAGGTGAGCCAAATTGAAAAGAGAAAAGCTGCAATTGAATAGGAGAAAGGCCCAAACTATATTTTAACCAATGGATTACTTAAAGGCTGGGAAATAAAACTTTTACTTTTTTTGATGATAATTAATATTTTTTTCGATGTATTTAAGAGCAAGAAATAAACTCTAATCAGCAATTCACAAACAAGGATCCAAAGGTGTCTCAACTTGGGATAAAAAACATTTAATTGTATATTTCTGTAATTTCCGATTCCATGCAGCGATATACTTTTCAAAGGCTTACTCAAATTGAAATCCTAGAAGGAATCAAAAAAAATGATCCTGATATTCTCCGTTGGATCTATCAGGAACAATACCCAAAAGTTGAAAAATATATCCTTTCCAATCAAGGAAGTAAAGAAGAAGCAAAGGATATATTTCAGGAGGCTTTGGTGGCCGTTTGGAAAAACATCAAGAATGACTTGTTTAAGGCGGAAAATGGAACTGCTATTAGTGGTTATCTATATCAAATCGCTAAAAATAAATGGGTAGATCATCTTCGGTCATCAAAATTTAAAAGAACAGTTCCTTTTGAAAATTACCATGAGGGCTTAGATGAAAAAGTCGAAGAAAAGGAGTCCAAATTGAAGGAAATTGAATCTTGTTTTCTAAATCTTGGAGAAAACTGCAAAGAGTTGCTAACACGGTTTTATTATAAAAAGGAAAACATGTCTGTGATAGCCAAAGCTTTGGGTTGGACTGTGGGGACAGTTCGGAACAATAAGTACCGATGTATTCAGAGACTGAAAGAAATGCTCATCAATAAGGCATAATGAAATCAAATTGAAGAATAGCAAACCTATATCGCAAGAGGAATTTGAAAAATTCGAAAGCTATATCCTAGGGAATATGGAGGCCCATGAGAAGGCTGAATTTGAAAAAATACTTGCTTCGGACAAGGCATTTGCCCAAAAGCTGGAAGAGATTAAAGTCATTTTAGAAGGGGTGGAAGAAGCAGCTTTCAGGAAAAACCTTGATAGAATATATCAAGAATTGGAGGCGAAATCACCAGATTCGAATGAAACTAGAAAATCTGTAGACAAAGAAAAAACTATAAAACTATCTCCCTGGAATTTCATTTTCATAGCTGCTTCTTTGTTTTTGGCTATTGGAGTTGTTGTTTGGTTATTTTTATTCCAATCTGACCCAAGTGAAAGATTATTTATGTCATATTACAAGGCAGACCCGGGATTGTTGACGGCTATGAGTTCAGCAATAAGTTATGAATTTGATAGAGGTATGGTGGATTACAAGTCAGCCAACTATCAGGAGGCGATTAATCGTTGGGAAAAACTGATTGAAGACAAACCCGAAAGCGACACATTACAATTTTTCCTTGGCTCTTCATATTTGGCCCTTAAAAAAACTGATCCAGCTATCTTCTATTTTGATGCTGTGATCTCCAATGAAAACTCTAGCTTTCAAAAAGATGCTATTTGGTATTTGGGATTGACTTACGTGCTTGAAGGTAAAAAGGATAAGGCGATAGAAACCCTAAGCAAAAGCGAGAACCCAAATGCAACTGAATTATTGAAAAAAATCAGAGAACCATGAAATGGTTTGTCTTCATCGGAATCATTTTGTTCCCCGTTTTTTTATTTGGGCAAACGGTTGATGAGCAAATAGCCGAAGTGCAAAGAGCGATCAACGAGGATAAATTAGACAGTGCTATCATTTTATTTGATGTGCATACCGATTTTTATATTGAAAATGCTGATTATTTGAATTTAAGCAACTTTATTCCACTTGCAGGATTCATTGGTAATAAGCAAAAGGATATGCAATATGGCTTGGATATGGTCCAGGATTGGTTGGATTACATCAGTGAAAGAAGCCAGAATCCGAGAGTTCTGAGGCAAGCCTACTTGGAATCGCATCGGTATATGATGTATGCAGGAAAGATGCAAATGGCATATGAGGCTAATAAAAAAGCATTGGACTTCACTTATCAAATCACGGATCATACTCCCTCTGAATGGGCGATAATTGAGCGAAACCTTGGAGTCATCGCCACGCGGATGGACAATTTGGAAACAGCAAGAAACCATACACTTAAGGCTTTGGAAGGGTTTGATCTGGATACTAACACAAGTCCCGAAAGCCGATTTAACATTCTCAATGATTTGGGTGTCTCTTATTGGTTTGCCTCCAATTGGGATTCCGCTGAATATTTTTGGAAGGAAAGCATAGCCTACCTGATGGAAATGGAAGACAATCTAACCAATCGGCTATACAGAAAAGCGATGATTCAAGGTAATCTGGCAGCAGTTTACAACGTGACGGGGAAGCTAGATGAAAGCGTAAAAATGCTTAAATCAGCTGTATCCAGTAACAATACTTTTATCGAAAATGCTATTGAAGACCCTAGAAGAGATAGAGCTATACTTACTAATTTTTACAATTCGATGAACTTAGGGATTACCTATGTAAGTATGGGGAATTATTTCCAAGCACTACAGATCCACGAATACACGTTAAAGGAAAAGGAGAAATATTATCCAGCTGGTCATCCTGAAGTTACCGAGAGTCTTATTTTGACAGGCCAGGTTCATAGTTATTTGAGAAATTTTGAAGTAGCAAAAAAATATTTATTACGCTCGATCGCTGACTTAAAGGCAGCAGAAGAAATATTTCCGCTGAGGTTGGGCAGCATTTATCAGACTCTCGCAACGATCGCAGAGCAAGAAAATGAAATAGAGTTAGCTAAAGCATATTATCGTACAGCATTGGGGTATTTTCAACAAACTAATACCGAGTCCATGGACTTTGTGTATTTGGATATGCTGGGCCATGCAGCTGATTTTTTCTCTCTTCATGGAGAACCGGATCTAGCAAGAAAATTATCGCAAAGGGGCTATGATTACATCAAAAAAACCAATGGTATCCAATCCCTCCCCGGTTTCTATCAGGTAATCAATAAAAGTAGAGTATCCTATAATCTGAAAAATTATGACTTAGCCAAACTGACGGCTGAGGAAGGAATTGGGATTCTCAATGATCTTTTGAAGTCCGTCACCAATCTTACCGATTCAGTAAGAATAGAATACGAAAAACCCTTGGCAGTTTTGCTTAAGTGGAAATCGGATTACAAAATCAACTCAAGCCCTTCCATCGACTATTTAGAGTCAATGCTGGCAGAACTCCAGGATGCCCTTCAACTTTTAGGAAAGCGAAAGGCTTTGCTCTCCGAAAGTGAGGATTTAGGTGTTTTACTTTCTCAGAATCAGGAGCTCATAGATTTTGTGAAACAGATCGAATTGGAATTATACGAAAAAACAGGGGAGGAAAAATATCTAAACCAATTGATTGTAACCCATGAATCCAGTGTGTATTCCAAAATCCGAGCACGGCTAAATCAACAAAGACAGGTGAAGTTTAGTGGTGTCCCAGGATCTATAATTGAACAAGAATCCATAATTAAGGATGAATTAGGGCACATTTTTTCCAAAGGAGGAGACATGGAGGAATTCATGGAAGTCTCTTCCAAATGGGAAAATCATTTGAAAATGCTCAAATCAGATTATCCTGCCTACTACCGATCAAGGTATGGGGATATCTCGGAAGAGGAGTTGGGATTTCCAAAGGAAAGGCAAATTGTCAGATATCTTTTTGTAGGGAAGGATCTTAAAGCCATTGTCTTCAAGAAGGGAATAAAGAAGCTCTATGCATTGGATTTTAATCCTGAATTAGTCAAACAACTACCTTCCTTGTGGCAAGATCAAACAGCCTTAGGTGCCGTTACTTATCAGCTTTATCAGCAGCTTTGGCAACCTTTTGGCGGAGAATTGAATGAATCTGGTGTATTGATCATTCCCGATGGCATACTTTTCAATTTAAGCTTTGACCTGTTGACCCAAAGGGAAATCAAAACCTATGAAGAATTTCTTTTGCATAGCTTGCTGATCAAACATGACATTTCTTACCAGTATAGCATGTGGTTTGGTTTTACCAAAAATTCAAAAGACATCCCTGACAACTATATTGCTTTTACTCCTGGTTTTATGGACAAAATGAAAGAAGATTACCTCAAATCGATTGAGGATTCTTTAAGTTTGGACAAAGCCTATCTTTCTCTTTTGCCTCAACCATTTACCGTAAACCTTGCTAATAAAGCAGCAAAAATATTCGATGGGAATGTTTTTGTATATGAAGAATCCACCGCAAACGCATTCCGTGAAAAGGCAGCAAAAAACAAAATAATCCACATCGGTACCCATGCGGAATCCAACAATATAAGTCCGGTTTTTTCCAAATTGATCTTTGCCAAAAACAATGACTCTTTTGAAGAAGATAATGCGCTCTATACCTTCGAGATTTACAACACAGACATGCGGTCAAATCTTACTTTACTCACTGCCTGTGAAACTGGAAAACCTGTTTATCAACCGGGAGAGGGTATGATTTCACTTTCTCATGCTTTTCAATATGCCGGATCAGAGAGTCTTCTGACCAGTCTTTGGAAGGTGGATGAAAAATCCAGTATGGAAATCACGGATTACTTTTTGGAATTTTTGGCCGAAGGGATGGCCAAGGATAAGGCACTTAAAGAGGCTAAGATTAAATACTTGTCCACCACGACAGGAAGGATACTTTCACCCCAATATTGGGCAGGATTAGTATTGTTGGGCGAGGTCGATCCTATTTCCGGCTTAGAAGAAAGCAATATCTGGATATACTGGGTTTTGGGAATACTTTTTTTTATTACTTCTTTAATTCTCATTGGGAAACATAGAAGTAAATTCCTTTAAATTTTTTGATGACATCTTTGAGTTTCCTCGATGTGTAGGTGTTAGACCTAACCCTTATCATCATGAAATTTAAATATTCATTCCTTTTGTTACTTACATTTTTTCTGGCCATCAATTCCTGCAAAGAAGTAGAAGATCCTGATATACAACCGGTTATAGAAGATCCGGTGGATGATCCTGATACAGGAGGAGTATCTGGATTCCCTACTATTCCTATCACAGTAAAAATTCCGGAAGGTATGAATGCTGGTCTAGAGGGTGCACTGCTTTACAGCGGTATCATTTCACATCCGGTTCAGGCGAATGGGAACAGCAAGGCCACTGTAAAG
>LJXT01000153.1 GCA_001314815.1 Algoriphagus marincola HL-49 | reverse complement strand
AGTTTAGCTCAGAGTGAAGAAAACCTTTTCATTGGGGATTTTGGGAATAATCTAGGCACTAGAAAGAATTTGACCATTTATCGTGTGAAATGGGAGGATGTTCTAAACAAAGAATCTGCAGCAGCTGAAAGAATCACATTCAATTACCCCAATCAACAGGATTTTAGTCCTCGGGAAAATCACCGTTTTGATTGCGAGGCTTTCTTTTTTGCGAATAATCAGTTGCACATTTTTACCAAAAACAGGGGAACCGATGACTCCGATTATCATCGGATACCGGCTAGCCCGGGAGATTACGCTACTGAATTGATTGAAACTTTACCGACAGATGGCCTACTCACAGGGGCTAGCATTCATCCTCAAAACGGAAAAATCATCTTTATTGGCTATAAAATACCGCTTGAAGGGTTTGTATGGCTAGTTGATGGATTTGAAGAAAATGGGCTTAGAAAAGACTTCAAAAGAATACAGATTGAAATTTTTCCCATGGGTCTGACCGAAGGAATTGCCTTTAGAGAGGACGGAAATACCTGGTATAGTTCAGAGAGAGTTACTCTTGCGGGTATTTACGACATTCCACCACGCCTGTCTATCCTTGGTGTAGAAAATCTTTATTAATCAAACTTAGAGGCTCTTTCTGCAGAAACCCGAATCTCATGGTCCAATTCTCTGGCCAAAGGCTTCATGTAAGAAAAGTACTTTTTGTTTTCGGAGTCAAGTTTTTCCTCATCAATCAAATCCAATAGCCCCAACATGGACGAAAGTGGGGATCTGAGAATATGGGAAGGCTTCAAGACCAACTCACGAAGAAGTTTATTCTCTTCCTGTAAAAGTTGAATCTGTTTACGCATTTTGCTTAACTCAAAGCCCTGAACCAAAAAGATCCCTGATCGATGAAATGCTTTTATTCGCAATTGATAAAAAAGTTGTTTGTCATCTACCTCAATAACCCAATCAATTTGAGAATCTAATCCCTGAGATAATTTCTTATGGAATTTTTCATAAAAAACGGGTTTTTGCGACCAATCGATCAATTCTCCAATTTTTGGCTTTCTTCCCGTGCTGATAGAAATTAGGTCTTCCGCCTCACTATTTAATTGAACAAGATTTAGGCCCTCGTCTACCAACCATACTGGCCCTGGCATCAATTCCAATAAATCCCTATCCCAAGATTCATTTCTCGAGCTATCAACCCTTGAAAGACTATTAGCCTGCATGAATAGAACTACAGTGTCATTTAGCTTCAAGAAGATCAAACTTAAATTATTTGAAAGCTTGAACACCTTCCATGGGCTATCCCATTTTTCAGCTTGAATAGAATTGATTATTTCATCTGAAAAATCAAAATAGTCAAATAGGCAATTCCCTTCCAGGTCAGTTTGATACACGCCAAAGGCATCATCAATTGATCCTTCGACTTCTACAATTTCAAAATCTTCTGAAAGCGTAATCTTTACCGAATTCAGTAAATCCAGAAGATTGAATAATGATAAATTAGAATGATGCAGGTTCAATGAAACCCCCAAGCCTACCAATCCGATAGGATCATTTTGATCATCTATAAGCATGGAAAACTCCCAACGGATTGGTTGAATTTTTTCATCCTTCCAAAAAAGAATAATGGATTTCTTCCGTTTCGGATTTGCCATCAAGGCATTCAATGTCTCCAAAAGTGCCTCCGAAGAATCATCTCTTAAATAGCCCGAGAGAAGGCTATTTCTGGCAATTCCATGATTTTCAATCGCTGGATTTAAGTCAGAAATTCTTCCGTCCACATCGAGAATAGTGCAGAAAAAGAAGTCTGATTTTTTGATGAAATCAGGGATTAAACTACTATTTGTGGTCAGGCTTACCAATTTTTTGGGGTGTTGAATTCAGAAAATATACCCGAAAGTGAATAAAAATTTTTATAAAAAAAACAGAGCTTTTTGTAAACAAAATTTTGAAAAAGACTGATTATCAAAAGCTTATTCATTTCAATAAAAGAAAAAGTAAGAACTCTTACTAAAAATGCTTTTTGTCAAAAAAATGAGTTCTGAAAAAAAAGTGATTTTTTTTAGATAAATTTTTCCAATTCATGGAAATCAATGTAGTCAATCTCCTTTACAAGCAAGATTAAAGAATTGGCAAATTCCTGCCTGCAGGAATAAACCTCAAATCTCCACTGAACCTCCTGAGATTGTTTCACCTTTTCAGATCCAAAAAGTCTGGCTAACTCCGCACGGTTATTAGATTTGATAGAAATGAAATCTTTTCTTTCGGGTAAGCCTGAAATCAAGTACTCAGCTTTGTTTGTTTGTATAATCATTGAAAATAATTTGATCAAATATAAAAAACCGGCTAAGTGAAAAAAATACCATAAAGTGGGTATTTTTAATTTATTGTGAAGATAAGTGTCAGATTTCCAAGCACCCTGAATCTAAGTGTGAAATAATTCTTGTTTTAGGGATATTTCCCCTTAAAATAAACTTGTGAAAGTCTTTTCAATTGAATTATATTTGCAACCGCTAACAAGCTAAAAGGGCTTTGTTGGAGTGTCAGAGCTAGTCAATCGAATAAAGAATTGCAAAATTGGGTTGAAGGTTCTGGCAAAGTAAAACAGAAAGAGAGTTGGGTGAGTGGCTTATACCATCCGCCGCGGCGGATAAACTGGCGTACGAACCCTTAAATAATGATATGAAGAGAGTTGGGTGAGTGGCTTAAACCAGCAGTTTGCTAAACTGTCGTACGGGTCAAACCGTACCGGGGGTTCGAATCCCCCACTCTCTGCAAAGCGTCTAAATTTAAATTTTTAGGCGCTTTTTTATTTTACGCCACCTTCAATAATGAATTAGGGGATGAGAACCCTGAGGTTCGAAATCGACCGGAGGGAGATTCGCGAGAGGCTGTGCGGCATGCTAGCGCGTACGAGCAATCCCCCACTCTCTGCAAAGCAAGCCTTTCCGCGAAGCGGAAGGGCTTTTTGCTTTTTGGACACCAAGCTTGCTTGAGTGGCTAATAAGCAAAAAGAACAAAACAAACGAAGTGAATAGGCTTGATTTGCAATCCTCCTTCGCCTCGGGAAAGGCGAAGCCAATCCCCCACTCTCTGCAAAATTGGTTTTCAAACTAATTCAAAACCCAACAAAATTAATTTGTTGGGTTTTTTGTTTTTACTGCATTTTGATCTAAAAAAACTTTATAAATAATTGAATTACGGATATTTGTGTAATTTAATTAATTAGTAATAGATTGGGTAAAATGAATGAATTTAAGTTTAGGTTTGAGATTAAATTCATAGGCTAAATCCATTCAAATACAAAGAAATGCAGATAAAAAACGCGTCAACCTACGCGTCTCAAACTAAGGAGATAAATGATGCGTTTTTTTTAGGCTGTCCTAAAAAAATATGGAGTGGTCGCTGACTGGTGATTTTATCCGATTGATTTTGTGCTAGTTGTAAAAATCTTAACCAAAATCGATCTGTCATGATGGAAAAGACCTTCCGAATCACGTTTTTTCTGAAAGCCCGGAAAAACACCTCAAACAATCTTTATTACATCTTTTTAAGAATTACAGTCAATGGAGAGCAAAAAGAGCTTTCTACCAAAGTGGACTGGCCCAAAAAACGCTGGAGCCCCAAACTGGGTATGGCTATCGGCAACAAGAAGGACGCTTTGCAGCTCAATGCTTACTTGCATTCGGTCAAAATGAAAGTGATGCAGGCCAGACAAAAGCTCATGGATGAGGGAAAGGAGCTGACCGTGCAAGCCATTCGAAATCTTTTGCTGGGTGAAAGCGAGGAAAACCAGTTTCTGCTGGAAATCTTTCAGCGGCACAATGAGCATATGGAGTCACTGCTGGGTTCGGAATTTGCTCCCAAGACCTTGGAGCGGTATAAAACCTCCTTGAGCCATACCCGGGATTACATCCGCTGGAAATACGACAAGGAAGACCTGGAGATCAAAAAGCTGGATTATGAGTTTATAGCCGATTATGAATATTGGTTTAAGTCTGTTCGCAAATGCAGTCACAATACGACGGTCAAGTACCTGGCCAATATGAAAAAGGTTGTGCTGGACTGTGTTCGCAGGGGGGCATACCTTAATCAACAGGAACGGCAATATTTCTAAAGTTGAATGGAGAGGTAAGGACGATGTCAAGCGGACCTACACGTTCGCTTACGACAAGGGCCAGCGTCTAGTCTCCGCTGCTTATACCACCCCGGGAGAATCCGGCCGATACACGGTCAACAATATGACCTATGACCATAATGGAAACCTCAAAACCCTAAACAGAAACAACCTTCGAAGTGGAACTTCCTACGGTTTGGTGGATGTGCTCACCTATGACTATCCCGGAAACGGAAATAAGCTGACGCAGGTAACCGATTCGTATACTTCAACAACCTATCAATCCAAAGACTTCAAGGAGCGGGATGGAACCCCCTACACCTATGATACAAATGGAAACCTGACCCAGAATCTGGATAAGGAAATCAACAGCATCACCTACAATCACCTGAACCTTCCCAAAGTCATCACTTTTACAGGAAGCAACCGCAGGATCGAATACCAGTACAATGCGGAGGGGATGAAGGTACAGCAAATCAACCGCGATGGCAGTACGGTCACGACACTGAACTACATCGGGGAGTTTGTCCTTGAAGGGAGCGCGATGAGCTATATCCTGCACGAGGAAGGGCGGGCAGCCTTTGAGAGTGGTGCTTTCCAATACGAGTTCTTTATCAAGGATCATTTGGGTAATGTAAGGCAAGTGGTACGTGCTCCAGTATCTGCTTTCCGGATTGCCACCATGGAGCCGGAGAAGGCAGCCGAGGAAGAAGAACTGTTCCAAAATATCAAAGAAACCCGCCAAGGGGCCGGAGAGCATAACAAAACCCCGGGAGGCTATGCCACCGCTTGGCTAAATGCAGAAAGGGGAAGAATCCTGGGCCCTTCCCGATCACAGGAAGTACAGGAAGGAGACAGTATTGAATTGAACGTCTTCGGAAAATACGTGGATCCGAAGAAAATCCGACTCAGTCCCGCGACTTTTGCACGAACAGGACTGGATCAGAAAATCATCCGAACGCTGGGCGAATACGGTCAAAACCTCGCAGCTGCTCCAAATGAACTAGCTATCGCTAACGTGATTGCTTTAGTCATTACTGAACTTCAACAAAAGCCAGCTCCTGAGGCCTATATGGGTTATGCTTTGTACGACTCGGATTCCGTTTTATACGAACAAGGTAAGGTTGTTCTTTCCAAGAAGGCAAGAAACAAGCACGAGGAACTAATCCAGAAGTTGGCGATAAAGAAAGATGGATATATCGAGACTTTCTTGGTCAACGAAACCAGTGAGAATGTTTGGTTTGATCAATTCCGCATTCAAAGCACCGGTCCGCTCATCGTGCAGGAAACCCATTATGATCCTTGGGGTGTAGAGCTTTCAGGACTTGGTTACCAATATGGAGGAATCAAGGTGAATCCTTATCTTTATCAAGGTAAAGAGTTTGAAAATATTCATGGTTTTAATCTTTATGACTTTCATGCTAGAGGTTATGACGCTACAATAGGCCGTACTTGGCAGCAAGATCCTATGTCAGAAATGTTTTACTCTCTTTCCCCTTACAGTTGGACCGCCAATAACCCAATACGATTTACTGATCCGACGGGAATGGTCATCGAGGATGGAAGCAAAAAGGAATGGGAAAAACAAAAAAGGTATGTGCAGAACAGAATGGATAAACTGCAAGGAAGGATTGATAAATTGAATGCGAAAGCAGCGGATAAAGGATGGAGTGCTGAAAAACTTGCTTCCAAGGTTGGAAATTTATCAGAGAGAATATCAAGCTTAAATGGTAGTCTTGCAACAATGGGGACTCTTGAAAGTAGTGTACAAGTTTACAGCTTGTCAAGAGCAGCATCTGGTAACAAAGGAGGTGTATCTTTGAATACGGGAACCAACGTAATAGATATCAGATATGGTAATACTGCCAATTTTGTTCATGAAATTACTCATGCTGGACAGTTTGAAACAGGTGATATAGCATTTTCAAGCACCGGTCAAACTCTTGGTCAAGATATACAAGATGAAATCGCTGGTTATAAAGCACAGTTTGCTTATGATCCTTCATCGGTTTCTGGCTTATCATCAACAGCAGGAGTAGCAAATTCATTTGGAGGTATTACGGCAAAATGGGTTCAGGGTATTAGAGAATCAGATGGTAACCTACCGTATGCTCCTGGGGGTACAGCAAATACGGGTGTAGCACCTGTAAATATTAATTCGACAAGAGATGGGCTAATAAGAGCTTACCCACATCAGGCAGGAAAGCTCAGGGGCATGCCAGCGAACTATTCACTTAAATCAATTCCGGGGGTTTATTACAAGAAGAGATAATTCATGAAAAACACATTGCTGATAGTTGTTTTAATAGTTCTGACTTCTTGTCAAGCTTACAACGGTTTGCCTGGGGAATACGCCAAAATAACAAAGGATTATAGGTATAATCTAAAAGTTAACTCAGACAACTCATTCGCTTTTGAAAGACAATCTTATCATTCTCGATCCATGTGCAATGGTAAATGGGAATTAAATGGAGATACGTTGTTGTTAAAGTGTGATGAAGAACCCCTTGAAGCACAATTATCGAGTGGCTATTTGACTGATAGAGAGATGGAAGTCATAGTTCTCAGTGATAAGAAATTGAAGATAGGAATTGTAACAATGAAACAGGTAAAAAAGTGAATACTAACCCAGCTTCGTCTGGGTTTTGTTTTATCTTCCTCTGGGAGTAGTAGAATCATGATTAGGACTAGGCGTAGGTTTGTAACTACGCCTTTCTATCTGAACAAATTTTTAATTTGCTTAAAATGTAGGTTGAAATTTAAATGAATAAATTCCAAATTGATATGGATAGTAGGACAAGGAGCCGGAGAACATAACAAGACTCCGGGAGGCTATGCCACCGCTTGGCTAATTGCAGACAGAGGAAGAATCCTGGGACCTTCCCGATCACAGGAAGTACAGGAAGGAAACAGTATTGAGTTGAATGTATTTGGGATCCCGATACATCGGGAATCGATCCCAAGAAAATCCGACTCAGTCCAGCGACTTTTGCACGAACAGGCTTGGATCAGAAAATCATCCGAACACTTGGAGAATACGGTCAAAACCTCGCTGCTTCCCCTAATGAATTTGCCATAGCGAATGTGATTGCCTTGGTAATGTCAGAAGTGCAACACCCCGATAGCTATCGGGGCTGCACCTGAGGCCTATATGGGCTATGCGCTATATGATGCAGATAGTAATCTATATGAGCAGGGAAAAGTCGTTCTATCCAAAAAAGCCCGAAACAAGCACGAGGAACTAATCCAGAAGTTGGCGATAAAGAAAGATGGATATACGCCACGGCGCACAAGTATTGAAACGTTCCTTGTCAACGAGACGAGTGAAAACGTATGGCCTGCCTGCCGGCAAAGGCAGGTTCGATCAATTCCGTATTCAAAGCACCGGTCCGCTGATCGTACAGGAAACGCACTACGATCCTTGGGGAGTGGAACTAGGAGGGCTAGGTTATCAGTATGGAGGAATCAAGGTAAACCCGTATCTTTATAATGAGGACTGAGCGTTAATGATTAGCCCAGTGGGCTAATCTAGCGAAGGGCCGGCATGCAGGGCGGGAGGCAAACGGCCACTTTGGAGTGAATATTTATGATTACGGGGCACGGCTTTACGATCCCGTCCCGATAGCTATCGGGAGGAGGTGGTTTGTTGTCGATCCGTTAGCAGACCAGAGAAGTTGGGTATCACCCTATAACTTTGTTCAAAACAACCCTCTCAACAGGATCGATCCTGATGGAAGGCTAGACTGGGTTGCCAATAGGGAGGGAGAAGTGTATTGGGATGAAAATGCAACTTCCCAGGCAACCACAAAGACTGATGAAACTTATCTGGGTAAATCCGGGACAGGGATAGACGAACAAACAGGGAATACCGTGGTGTACAATTCCGATGGAAGTACAACAGAAGGAATTAGGAGTTTACCCGAATTTACAGTATCCTCTCCCAACCCAGTTCAGGACGGGGTTTATAAAGCAAGAAGAGAATTTGCTACCGCTGC
>LJXT01000152.1 GCA_001314815.1 Algoriphagus marincola HL-49 | reverse complement strand
AGAAGGCATAAGCTAAATGGTTATGGTTGAATTGATTAGAGACCTTTTAATCTAGCTATTTTAGCTTTGCCTTTCTATTTTCAAACATAACAGCTCCACAGACGACTCTACTTTGGGTTTCCGGTCTGTGAAGACACAGACCGAGGCGGGACATTACTGAAAATATTTCTATTGTCAGCCTGAGCGGAGTCGAAGGCTGTTTCTGGCCTTTCTGTAAACCTTTATTCCTTTGAGATGCTAAATCTCCTGACCGCAGGGAGCCTATTTCACCGAGCACTGCGAGGTATATTTCCATGGTATTTCGCTAAGTGTGTTTCTACCGTATTTCCATTTTCACAAACTCACGATACACCTCCGCCAATTGCATACTTTCCCGCACGACTTCACCCACAATGATCACTGCCGGAGCTTCGACTTGATTTTCCAATGCTTTTTGCTCGATATCATGAATGAAACCTGCTGTGATTTTTTCTTCTCGTGTGGTTCCGCTTTGGATAATGGCTACAGGGAGATGGGACTTGCCTGCTTTTCGGTAGGTCTCTGCGATTTCTGCCAGTTTTTTGGTTCCCATGAGAATCACCACCGTAGCAGTGGACTGAGCTGCAAGAGCCAAATCACGGGAAAGCTCCCCCGCTGTCGTGGTACCTGTCACCACCCAGAAACTCTCAGATATGCCCCTTTTGGTAACTGGAATTCCCGCGTTAGCCGGCACGGCAATCGCTGAAGTGATCCCGGGAACCACAGTTGTAGGAATTCCGAACGCTTCGACGTATTCGATTTCTTCCCCTCCCCGACCAAAGACGAATGGATCTCCGCCTTTCAAGCGGACTACATGTCCATGCTTTTTTGCCATTTCCACACAGAGTTGGTTGGTGTCTTCTTGGGGCTTGGAGTGTTTTCCCACACGTTTACCAACAAAGATTTTAATAGCAGACTTGGGGGCATGCTTCAGCAAAACCGGGTCAATCAGCGCATCATACAAGACCACATCGGCTGTGTTTAAAGCCAAGATTCCCTTCAAAGTCATCAGTTCCGGGTCTCCTGGACCCGCACCAACGAGCGTTACTTTTGGATAGATGATAGTTCTCATGCTTCTACCTCCTCTTCCCGATAGGTTTTCAAAAGCCCATAGATTTCCATTGCCTGCTTGGCGTAAGCTTTCGCAAATTCTTCGCTCGGTTCCTGCTGATTAATCTGATAGACTTTTTCAGCGAAGGTTCCTTCCAGTTGGATTTTTCCGGGTTCGACAAACTTCTCGTCAAACAAGCTGATGATATTCGCATAGCTATTCGTGCTCACATCTTCGCTGAGCAAGAGCGCCTTGGCGGCATTGATCAGCCCGGCATAGTGATGGTAAATGCTGTCTGACCAGCGACCCTGCTCGAGTGCTTCCTGACCTAAATCGAGCTTTTCCAAAGCTTCCAAAAGCAAGGTCGCCACCAAGTCAATGACTACACCCGCACATTCTCCTACGCCTACAGCTACTTCATAATCTTCCTCTCTTCCCCAATCAATCCGGTCCGCATCTTCCAATCCAGCAGGATCAGCCAACTCCTTGAGCAAATCATAGAAGTAATGTTGTCCTTGCTGATCATAATAGGCCAAGAAATCCATTCCATTGGCATTTTTTTCAAAATCATCCAGCAATACGCGAAGTGCCTCAGGCCCTCTTTTGCTGGGAATTTTGGTCACCTTATCCGCAAATCGCCCGTTGCCATCTCCGAGATTGCCTCCTCCGAGTAGAACTTGCAGCGCCGGAAATACCGTCTTCTCTACTCGCATGGACATGCCTTGAAACCCGATATGAGCAATATTGTGTTGTCCACAGGCATTCATGCAGCCGGAGATTTTGATGACCAACTCCTGATTTTGCAGGTAGTGTGGATACTCCTTTTCCAAAACCTTTTCCAACTCCACCGCAATACCCGTCGAGCTGGCAATTCCCAAGTTGCAGGTATCTGTACCCGGACAGGCAGTGATGTCGCCCAGAGAATTGTAGCCACGCTGAGTTAGATTGATTTTTTTCAATTCTTGATAAAAGAAAGGAACCAAATCGGCTCGCAAATCCCGAATAAGAATGTTTTGCCGAAGTGTAAAGCGAACCTCTCCTGCCGCATAGCTTTCCACCAAATCAGCCAAAGGTCTAGCCTGGTCCAGGTAAAAATCACCCAATGGTACCCGAACGCCAATCGAAACGAAGCCATCCTGCTTTTGCGGGAGCACATTGGTCAGTTTCCAAAGCTCAAAGTCTAAACCTAATTCGGCGGGATTGACTTCAACTCTTGGAGGGTTGGGAAGAGAAGGCGATTCCTGATCTTCGAATTGGAGAGGAAAAGATTCAAATGGAAGTGCTTTTTTCTCTTTTTCCACCAAGTCCAAAAAGACTTCAATTCCGATTTCCTTTACCAAAAACTTCATCCGGGCTTTATTTCTTCTTGCCCTTTCTCCGTGCCTATCAAAAATCCTTAAAACAGCCTCAATAAAGGGGATCAACTGATCGGTTTCCAGAAACTCGTTAATCAAATCTCCATGCCGAGGCTGCGAACCCAAACCTCCGCCCAGTAGAACTTTGAATCCTCGAACCTGCTTTCCATCGACTTCCTTCACTTTTGGGATAAAGCCCAAATCATGCATATAGGCCAACCCCGTATCCTCATCGGAAGAGGAAAAAGCCATTTTGAACTTTCGCCCCATCTCTTGGCAGATGGGATTCCGGAGGAAAAACTGGAAAGTTGCCTCGGCATAGGGTGTCACATCAAATGGTTCTTTGGGGTCAATGCCGGCAGTTTCAGATGCGGTTACATTTCTGACCGTATTTCCGCAGGCCTCACGAATGGTGACATCGTCTTTTTCGAGCTCTGCCCAAAGCTCCGGAGTCCGGTCCAAACTCACGTAGTGGATCTGAATATCCTGCCGCGTCGTGATATGCAACCGACCGGTCGAATACTCTTCTGAAACCTTACAAATTCTCCGGAGTTGGGCGGAAGTGGCCCGACCATAAGGAAGCTTGATCCGCACCATTTGCACGCCTTGCTGCCGCTGTCCATAGACTCCACGGGCCAGTCGAAGGCTTCGAAATTTTTCCTCATCAATCTTTCCTTCCCGGAAAAGGGCAATTTTGCGCTCTAATTCCACAATGTCCCGTTCTACAATCGGATTTTCCAGTTCGGTTCGAAAGCTTTGCATGCTATAATAGTTTTTAAACCCTATCGGTTTTGTAGGTTATAGATTATTATAAAAAGCCAAGACAGGGTCAAGGCTGGTTGTTTAGTTTTAATGTTCGGAGTTCGAAGTTTTGAAATATTGAATAGCGAACACCGAATGATGAACCTGCCTACCGCAGGTAGGTATCGAAGCCTTGTGTCTTGCTTCTGGTGTCTAGCCTCTAGCTTTTACTCAATAAATCCCACCGAAACCGTATCAAAACTTCCTTCATCTATCAGGATAAAGGCTCCGTTGGACTTATTGCTATGGTAGGAATCGAAGTGAACAGGCTTACTTAGCCTTAACTGGACTTTACCAATATCATTGAGCTTCAATTGATCGCTTTCCTCAGCCCCTGAAAAGTCTGCATGAACTTTCGCTTCAATAAGGTCAATCTTAGCCAAAACCCGATTCACTCCATGCTGCAAAATGTACTTTTGGCCCACACGGAGATTTTTGGCATTAACTTGACAAATCGTAGCTGAGATTGATTTTTCACTCCGTGGTTCCTCACCAACTTTTACAATCATATCTCCCCTGCTGCAATCCACCTCATCTTCGAGTGTAATGACAATAGAAGATCCCGGTGCGGCAGAATCCAACTTTTGATCAAAGAAATGAATGCTTTTAACTGTGGTTTCATTGCCTGAGGGAAGCACACTGACACGGTCTCCAACCCTCAGGAAGTTTCCATACAATTTACCCGAAAAACCTCTAAAATCATGGAAGGCTTCAGTTTTTGGCCGCACTACATATTGCACTGGAAATCTCGCGGTAGTGCTCTCCTGCAAATCTTCAGGTTCTAATACTTCCAAATGATCCAAGAGCGTATTTCCAACATACCAAGGCATTTCCTTTGACTGCCGAGCGATATTTTCCCCTTTCAGAGCTGAAACTGGAATGAAGGTTATCTGCTCTTCTGAGAAATTGCTTTTCTCCACCAAGGCACCAAAATCAGCCTTGATTTTCAAAAACACATCTTCGCTGTAATCCACCAAGTCCATTTTATTGATAGCTACCACCACATGACTCATGCGGAGGAGATTGGCGATGAAAAAATGCCGATAGGTCTGCTCGATGACCCCTTTTCTGGCATCGATTAGGATGATGGCGACTTGAGAAGTGGAGGCACCTGTGACCATATTTCGGGTGTACTCCACATGACCAGGAGTATCCGCTACGATGAAGTTGGTCTTATCCGTATTGAAATAAATATGCGCCACGTCGATGGTGATTCCCTGTTCCCGCTCAGCCACCAAACCGTCTGTGGCTAGGGAAAAGTCCAGGTAATCGTAGCCACGTTGCTTACTACTTCGCTCAATCGCTTCGATCTTGTCTGTAGTAAGCGAATGTGTATCGTACAGCAATCGCCCGATCAGGGTGCTTTTGCCGTCATCCACTGATCCGGCGGTAGCGATTTTGATTAGTTTTCGGTTTTGTATGTCCATGTTTAATTTTTTTTGAAATACGGTGGAAATACTTGGAAATACACCTCACTTCGTTCGGTGAAATAAAGCCCAAAAGGTCAAGCTAATATTTCGTCCCGCTTGCGGGACTTATTTCTAAGGTATTTCTATTGTGTTTCTTTTTAGTTTTTAAGATTGCTTCGTCGTCGTTCCTCCTTCTCGCAATGACGCTACAAATCAAAAATACCCCACTTTCTTCCTCGTCTCCATCGCGGCTTCGGATCGCTTGTCGTCGATTCTTGCTCCGCGCTCGGAGATGGTGGATTCCCGAATTTCAGCGACTACCTCATCCAGGGAAGTGGCTTCAGAAAGTACCGCTGCGGTACAAGTCATGTCCCCGACGGTTCTGAATCGAACCCACTTCTCGATGACTTTTTCATGAGGTTCTCGGTACACATATTCATTAGCAGTCCAGATCAAACCATCACGGAAAAACACCTCCCGCTTATGGGCAAAGTAGATACTGGGGATTGCGATATTTTCAGTCCGAATATATTCCCAAACGTCCAGTTCAGTCCAGTTGGAAATCGGGAAGACGCGGACGTTTTGACCTACTTGAATTTTCCCATTGAGCATATCGAAAAGCTCAGGACGCTGGTTTTTTTCATCCCACTGACCGAAATCATCCCGCACGGAAAATACCCGCTCCTTGGCTCGTGCTTTTTCCTCATCTCTTCTTGCCCCACCGATACAAGCGTCAAATTTAAATTCCTCGATCGCATCCAAAAGCGTGGTAGTCTGAAGGCTATTTCGGCTGGCATAGCGACCTTTTTCTTCACGAACTTTCCCCTGATCAATGGAATCCTGTACGTTTCGTACAATCAATTCCAATCCCAATTCCTTGACCAACTGATCCCGAAACTCGATGGTCTCGGGGAAATTGTGCCCGGTGTCCACATGTAAGAGTGGAAATGGGATTTTAGCAGGGTAAAAGGCTTTTTGAGCCAATCTCACCAAAGTGATGGAATCTTTACCACCTGAAAAAAGCAAAACTGGTCGCTCAAACTGCGCCGCCACTTCTCTCAGGATATGGATCGATTCTGCTTCTTTGGGGTTGGGTATGAATAGGTTCATAGGAATTACGATTTTTGAAATCTTCGATATTCGATATTTAGCTTTCGGTGTTCATTATTTTTTTCAACATTTCGGCATTTTGATTCAATATCGAATTTCGAATGATGAACACCGAATGTCGAAGTACTCGTATCTAATGTCTTACGTCTAAAGTCTTGCGTCTTATTTCGCATGAAGCCCACACTCTTTCTTCGAGTCCTCCCACCACCATCTTCCTGCGCGGGCATCTTCTCCGGGAAGGATCGCCCGAGTACAAGGAGCACAACCAATGCTGATAAATCCCTGGTCATGGAGCGGATTATACGGGATCTTATGTTCCTCTATATAGGTTAGCATTTGATCAAAAGACCAATCCAACAGCGGGTTGTATTTTAAGATTTGATTGGCTTCATCCCATTCGATGCGTTTCATCGAATTGCGATTGGCACTTTGCTCAGCCCGGAGGCCGGTGACCCAGACTTCATTTCCAGCCAAGGCTCTTTTTAGCGGCTCCACCTTTCGGACAAAGCAGCAAGATTTGCGATTTTCGACCGATTCATAAAATCCGTTTATTCCCATATCAGAGACAAGCCTTTCCACAGAGGTAGTTTCGGGATAAAAGACCTTGATGCGTGTCTTATACTTACTTTCGGTTCGAGCCAAAAGCTCCAAAGTCTCCGGAAACAACCTACCCGTATCCAGGGAAAAGATCTGAATAGGGAGATTTTTCGAAACGATCAATTGCGTGATCACCTGATCCTCTTGACCGAGTGAAGTGGAGAAAACCACCTTCTCCGGAAAGATGTCCGCAATCAGCGCCAAGCCCTCTCCGGCGCTTAATTGGTTCAAGCGGCGTTCAAGATCTTGCATATTCTTTTTCTGCATCTGCTGTTTTGGTTTTGGTGGCTGTCTCCCATACCCGCTCATGGAGATAGTAAAGTAAAATCTTCGAGATCACCTC
This sequence comes from Algoriphagus marincola HL-49, assembly GCA_001314815.1. Lineage (GTDB taxonomy): Bacteria > Bacteroidota > Bacteroidia > Cytophagales > Cyclobacteriaceae > Algoriphagus > Algoriphagus marincola_A. The sequence goes on along the minus strand of LJXT01000152.1, from coordinate 1,480 downwards.
TACCGAACCGATGGATAGAGCCATCGTCAACTGACCGGTAATGATGAATGAAATGATGATGGTGTCCAAGGTTCCTACGATTCGCCACGAAACGGATTTTAGCAAGCTCTTCAGATTGCTGTCTTTTCCGGGCTTAGTCTCGAATACTTTTTTGAGTGGTTGGTCTAGAATCATGCGTCTTTCACGAATTGTGAAAGCAAAAGTATATAAACCCTATCTTTTTTATAGACTTTATAGGGAAAAAATTTTGTTAAGTTTTTAAAATATCTTCTAAAGTCTTGTTTTCCAGTATTTTAAGTGTCTCGTCTCGAACCTGAATCATAACCTTATTGATGCCGCAAGTGGCCTCATCTTTGCATTCGGAGCAAGGTTCGTAGTAGTTAAGACTGACGCAGGGAAGCAAGGCGATGGGCCCGTCAAGGAGTCGGATGACTTTGGATAGCGGAATCTCCTTGGGGTCTTTAATCAGGTAATAGCCGCCTCCTTTTCCTTTTTTGCTACCGAGCATACCGGCCTTTTTGAGTTCGAGAAGGATATTCTCCAGAAATTTATGGGAGATCCCGTGCTCTTCGGCGATATCATGAATCAGGACGGTTTTTTCCTCCCGGTGCTTGCCGAGATAGGTCAGGGCATGAAGGGCGTACTTGGTCTTTTTGGAAAGCATAAACAAAAATAAACCAATTCTTGGAATAGCCTAGTACAGGAGTGGGGAATAAAAAAATCCCCGACAATTTGACGGGGATTAAATATTAAAACCCTCCAAGGGTTAGCCAATTTTGAAGTAAATTTAATTCTTTTAACAAATTCTTTGGTCCTTTAAATCCCTTGGAGGGTTCGAGGAATTTCTGATTCTTCGCAAAATAAAACCCTCCGAGGGATTGAGAACCCTCGGAGGGTGATAATCTTATTCAAACCTTCGAGGTCTCTGAGACCTCAAAGGTTTTAGATCAACTCTACACTTCGCTTCACAAAGGCAGTTAAATCCTTGCCGGTCAAGAGGCCTTGGGATAGCTTAGCCAAGTCAAAAGCTTGTTTCGCGAGTTGCAATTGAGCTTCTTCACCTTCGGCTTTCAGGATTTTATCTACGACTGGGTGATTTCCGTTGATCGCCACTTTATAGCTATCCGGCATCTGTCCGTAGAAGCTCATCGGACCGCCACCGCCGGTTTGAGCCATATCTTTCATCCGGCGCATCCACTCTTCCATGGTGATCGTCACGGGCATTTCCTCAGGACTCAAGCCTTCGATCTCTACCGAATAGGAGTTGTTATCGATCGCTTTTTCGAAGAGTTCCTTCACCTGCTTGCTTTGATCTTCGGTGAGCAAGTTGGCATACGAATCCTCTTTCTGGATCAACTTCTCCACCACATCGGCATCCACTCGCTTCAGTTGGGTTTTGTCAAGCTTGGTTTCGATATGCTGGATAAAGTGACTATCGATCGGCGAATCCAAGACTAAAACATCGTAATCCTTCTTATTG
>LJXT01000151.1 GCA_001314815.1 Algoriphagus marincola HL-49 | reverse complement strand
GTTTATCTTTTTGAATTCAGTGGCAGGCTTTTTAGGGGCTAGTATTTATGAGCTTCCGCTCAAGGAAGAATTGTGGGTATTGGTTCCATTGACTGTGGCAGGAGGGATTTTGGGCGCTTATTTGGGTGCTAAGCGATTTTCTGTTAAGTCCTTGAAGTACCTTTTGGCCTTTGTCCTCTTATTTGCATCGATTAAACTTATAATGAGTTGATGTTCCTTTACAAATGGACGTTTATTTTAGGGGATTCCATTATTTGAGAGTTTGGCAGGGTGGTTTTTGAGTAGAACAGTTGTATTTTAGTCCCAAACAATAAAATCAATGGATGAGTTAATCACAGTAAGATTTTTTGGAATGGTGGCGGAAAAGCTGGGCAAACAGGAACTAGTTCTTGAAAATCCAGGAAATTCGGACCGCTTGCTTGAGCATTTGAATGAGAATTACCCGGATTTGAAGGAGATTAAGTTTAGCCTTGCTGTAAATAAAAAACTTTGTACTGAGCCTTCCATCATTCCAATTGGAGCCGAAGTAGCCATTTTACCGCCTTTTTCAGGAGGATGAATTTATGAATCGATTTGAACGACAACTAATATTACCCGGCTTCGGTACTGAGGGCCAAGAAAAACTGAGAAATTCCTCTGTGGCAGTGATTGGTGCAGGAGGCTTGGGGTCTCCCATTTTACTTTATCTGGCTGCGGCTGGAGTGGGTAAAATCACCGTAGTAGACGGAGATGAAGTGAGCCTATCCAATCTAAACCGACAAGTCATTTTTGGAGAGATGGATCTTGGAAAGAAAAAGGCTGAAGCGGTTGTAGATTATTTTAGGTCCAAGTATTCGGATATTGAATGGACTGTGATCTCCGATTTTATCAGCACTGAGAATGCTAAAGAAATACTAAGTCCGCATCACCTCATAATCGACGGATCGGACAATTTTCCCACCCGCTATCTAGTCAATGATGCCTGTGTTTTGCTTAAAAAGCCTTTGGTTTTTGGGGCGATTTATCAGCATGAGGGGCAGGTTTCTGTGTTTAATCTGAATCGCAACTCCTGTCAATACCGGGATCTTTTCCCGGATATGCCTTCGGCGGCAGAAATTCCAAATTGCTCCGAAACGGGTGTACTGGGAGTCTTGCCCGGGATCATCGGAAATTTGATGGCTCTGGAAGCAATCAAAGTACTCTCTAGATTGGGTGAGGTTTTGGATAATCGGGTTTTGTATTTCAATAGTTTGACTTCCGAAACCTATGATTTGCAAATAAGCCCTAGCTTTAAGGCAAGAGCTGCCGCGCCAGCAGATTGGGATTCTTTGCAGGCGATCAATTACGAATTGGCCTGTGAGGGCATAGAAACTTTGGACTGGGACGATGCATTTAGAAGGGCAGGGCACGGAACCATGTTGGTTGATGTGCGTGAGTTGGAGGAGGAGCCACCGCTAGTCTGCTCAGCGTTGACCAAAATCCCTATGTCTGTCTTGCCTCAGCAATTAGAAAAATTGGAAGATGCAGAATCCATCTTCTTCTTTTGCCAAACCGGAATCCGAAGTCAAAAAGCAGCGCTATTGATCAAATCGCATTTCCCGGACAAGGCTACTTACTCCATAAAAGGCGGGATCAGTGCGCTAAAAACAAACTCAAGAAGCAATGGATAAAGTCAGAAAACCGAAGAATATTTTTGTGCAGGGAGCTATTTCTCCTGAGAAAATTGCCAACTCAATCGCAAACCACGCGAGCAAAACTGATATCGGAGGACACTCGATTTTCCTTGGGCAAGTGCGAGCTGATCAAAAGGAGGAGGGTCAGGTGATTGGGATAGATTATACAGCCTATGAAGAGATGGCGCTTGAAAAGGCTTTTGAGATTCGCGAAGCAATTTTTGCGAAATACCCATTAACCTGCATGCATATTTATCATAGTTTGGGCGAAGTGAAGGTTGGGGAGATTTGCCTTTTTGTATTTACCTCCTCCAAACACCGCAAAGCAGCGATGGATGCATGCGAAGAATTGGTTGAGCGGATTAAAGAGGAATTACCCATTTGGGGCAAAGAACTATTGGATACCGAAGGACATGTTTGGAAGTTGAATCGATAGTTTTTTTGGGATTCATTTTTTTAATTTTCAAATCGCTTCTCTGAAGCTCTACAATCAAATCGCTTCTCCGAAGCTCCGATTACCTTAACCGGCTTAATTTCCTCAGTCAAAACGCCTCTCTGAGGCTGATTTTTAGAGTCAACTACTCAGGAGAGCCAGCGGCCCGATATGGTTGTAATTGTGAGGATCAATGGAGTTATTCAGAGCCCCAGCGGTGCGATTTGATGGTTCTTTTAAGGTTCAATTATTAATTTTCAAATCTTCTCTGAAGCTCTTTAGGCTCAATAATCTTAAAATCTACTGTCAGAACGCCTCTCTGAGGCTGATTTTAGAGCCAACTACTTAGGAGGGCCAGCGGCCCGATATGGTTGTAATTGTTAGGATCAATGTGGTTAATCAGAGCTCCAGCGGGGCGATTTGATTTTACCTTCTCATTTCCTCGCTAATCCCTATCTTTACCCTCAAATTTTACCCATGAAATTCAAAGACAAAGTCGTCATCATCACCGGTGCCACTTCAGGAATCGGCGAGGCCTGCGCTGAGATATTTGGTCGAGAAGGAGCCAAACTCGCCATCACGGGCCGGAATCCTGAAAAGCTGGAAAATACTGCATCGAAACTCCGTTCACAGGCTTTTGAGGTTCTCCCCATCCTCGCTGATGCCGGTTCGGAAGCTGATAATCAACGGATGGCGGAAGAGACGCTTTCCCATTTTGGACAGATTGATATTCTGATCAATAATGCTGGAATCTCCATGCGGGCGCTTTTTCAGGACTTGGATTTGGATGTTTTTCGCAAAGTGATGGATACGAATTTCTGGGGAACAGTCTATGCAACCAAGTTTTGTCTTCCGGCTATTTTGAAGTCCAAAGGCTCGATTATCGGCATTTCATCTATCAATGGCTATCGGGGCACGCCTGCACGTACAGCCTACACAGCAAGTAAGTATGCGATGAATGGCTTTTTTGAAGCACTTCGCACAGAGGTGATGAAAAAGGGCGTTCATGTCCTGGTCGTGGCTCCCGGATTTACAGCTTCCAATATTCGAAATACGGCACTCACAGCTGATGGTTCTTCTCAGGGCGAATCCCCTCGAGACGAGGCTAAAATGATGACTTCTGAGGAAGTGGCAGAACATATTTTGAAGGCGACAATTAAGCGAAAGCGTGATATCGTCTTGACTTCTCAGGGTAAGTTGGCGGTATTTCTGAATAAGTGGATGCCGGGAATTCTCGACGGAATTGTCTATAACCAGATGGCCAAAGAAAAAGACTCGCCTTTTAAATAGGGCTTACTGAAATATTTCAGAATTGAAATTTTTAGTACCTGAAAATTGAATACTTTACTCATATAATCTTGTGAAGGCTAAAAAAACTCAATAAAAAGCGAGATCATCTTTCACCATGATAGCTTTTCAATTTAAATAGTGTTTTTCAGTAAGCCTTAAGTAAATGTCCGAATCCATCTTCCAAACTTACCTGAATCGGCTCACAGACCTATCCGCCAAAAATAGGTCCTTGTATTTACCGAAATTGGAAGGGTATGGGATGCTGGATCTTCGGGAGTTTGATTTTTTGACCGGTGATCCGGCCTTTGAGATTCTCAGAAAGTCTATCGAAGGCAAAAAGAAGATTGTCCTCTCCCCAGATCTAGATCCTCGATCTGCGGATACCAATCAAGTCTCAAAGGGGCTTTCCCGAATGGCTTTTCGGGATCAATTAACGCAGGAGGAAACCGGGGAGCAGAGTCTCTATTTGGCTTGGCTTTTTGTGGAAGGAAAACTCATTAACGGGCAGATCGTCCGAAGTCCCTTGTTGTTGAAACCGGTTCAGCTTGGGAAGGAAAATGGGTTTTGGTCCCTGATTTCAGAGGAAAATTGGCAGTGGAATCCAGCTTTCCTGCTTGCTTGGAGGCATGCGACCGATCAGCAGTTGCCTGATGATTTTTCCGATGAATTGCTGGAAAATCTACCCAAGGATGCGCTGGAGTTCCGGACAGCCCTGGCCAAAATGATTCCAGAGTACTTTGCCATTCAGGTACAATCCAACTTGCTGGAAGACCAGATTCTTCCTTTCCCTATTTCCCAGATTTCCCTTGATCAGGAGCGTTTTTCCGATGGAAAAGTGAGCCTGAAACCCTACGCTGTTTTGGGACAATTTGCTCAAAAGGGGAGCTTTTTGTTTTCGGATTATGAAATATTGAAGGAAGGTTATTCCGAAAGTTCGCTGGAGGATTTGTTTCAGCATCTTTTCCTTTCGAAGGAAAAAATAACTCAAATCCGGGAGGGAAACCTTTTTCCGGTTTTTCCGCTTGATGCTTCTCAAGAAAGTGCCTTGATCAAAGTTCGGCAAGGAAAAAGCCTAGTGATCCAAGGTCCTCCGGGTACAGGCAAGTCTCAATTGATTGCTAATCTGGTGTCGGATTACATCGCCAGAGGGAAAAAGGTACTAGTTGTTTCCCAAAAGCGAGCGGCTTTAGACGTGGTTTTTGAACGATTAGAAAAGGCCGGTTTCGGCCCATTTTTGGGTTTGGTGCATGATTTTCGGGGAGATCAGAAAGCCCTTTTTGAAAAGATCAAAACCCAAATTGAAGCTATTGAGGATTACCAAAGCCAAAACCGGGGTATCGATGCAATCCAATTGGAGCGGGAACTCAGTCTGCTTTCCAAGACCATTTCTAGACTTTCGGGGAAGTTTGAGGAGCTGCGAATGGCTTTGTACGATGACCTTCCTGCCGGAATTCCGATCAAAGCCCTTTATCTGCAAGCGGAGTTGAATCAAGCTAGTTTTTCTCACCCTCAATTACTTCAATTGGATTTAGAGAAAGCGAAGACTTTTGAGCAGGATTTAAGCATATTTTCAAGCTATCAGAAGCGATTCTCCGGAGGTTTTTGGGATAATCGAATCTCTTTTTCGGCTGTTCAGCCAACAGATTTCGCTCAGATTTCTCATACACTTGATGGAATTGAAAATCATCGAAAACAGCTTCCTGAAGTTCTGAAGGATGAAAATGGTAAGAGTGTCCTTAAAGCTATCTGGTCTGAGCCTAAGTTTTTGGAGAAGATTCAAAAGACCCAAAATTCTCTCACTGGGTTGACAAATCCTGAGACAAACTTTACCCTTATTTTCAATCCTAAGGAACAAAAAATCCTAGCTAAAATCCGTCAATTTCTGATTGGTGCCCTCGCGACTTCACAAAACTGGCAATTGGAGTTGGGTGCGGATTTGACTGGCTTGAGAAAGGAATTGGATACTTTGATTCCACTTTCTCAAAGCTTTTTCGGAAAGCTTCAGGCCAAATTTTCCAAGCCTAAGTTTCCTTTGGTTTTTCAAGCCTTAGGCCAAAATCAGATAATCTTTAATACCGAAAACCTCCTCATCATCAAGCAGGAGTGTGAGTCAAAAATACAAATTCAAGAAGAGTTCAGGGATTTACCCAAAACGCCATTTTTTGAGTCTAGAGCAGATTTTTCTACAGATTTGATTGAAGTTGAAAAACTCCTAGCTTGGAAAATGAGCTGGGGAACAGTTCCAAAGATTCAAGCATTGTTGGATTGGGAAAAGCTTTCTTTTTCAGAATTTAGAGCAGCCTTAGACCAGATCCAAAATTGGTCTGAAAGCTTGATTCCAAAATTGGCTTCGTATCGACTTTGGGTAAGTGATTTGCAGTTTTTGGAGTTAATGGAGAAGGGTTTGGAACAGGTGTTTCCAGAGAATCCACTGAATTGGCCTTCCGTTTTTGCGGAATTGAAGGGATTTGATCAGTTTTTGGAGGATTGGCAATTCAGAGAATTAGGAATGGATTTGCTTGAGGAATTTTCAGATTTCGGCTTAAATGAACTCATCGCGGTCTTCTGGAATAGTTGGCGATTGGCGTGGATCGGTGAGATCGAGCGACGATATCCGGTTTTGAGTGAAATAGGCTCCTTGCGTCTCTGTCATGAGATGGATGAACTCAAAACCGCCATTCTTGAAAAGCGGAAAAATGCCCGGCATTTGGCCTTACTTAGGCTTCGAGAACAGCTGGCTGAGAATCTGGAATACAATCGCTTGGGTAATCGCCTGACCTATCGGGAATTGCTGCATCAAGTGAGTAAAAAGCGTCAAAAATGGTCCATTCGCAAGTTGGTGGAGGAACTGGGAGATGAAGTGTTTCGGGTACTTCCTTGCTGGCTAGGCAGTCCGGAGACGGTTTCAGCTGTTTTTCCAACAAGTCAGGTCTTTGATTTGGTCATATTTGACGAAGCTTCCCAATGTCCCGTCGAAAGGGGTTTACCAGCTATGCTGAGAGGAAAACAGGTAGTCGTCGCTGGGGACTCCAAGCAATTGAGACCTTCGGATTTTTACCAGGTGAAGTGGGATAATGAGGAGGACGGGATGGAGTACGAGGCTGAGTCTTTGCTGGAACTGGCAGGTCATTTCTTTGAGAATTTGCAGTTGAGAGGGCATTATCGCTCCGCTGATCCGGCTTTGATTCACTTTTCCAATGGACATTTCTATGGAAACCGATTGGAGACTTTGCCGGATTACACTACTGTCAAGGCTGGAAAGATGCCTTTTTCATGGGAAAAAATAGAAGGAATCTGGGAAAATCAGATCAATCGAACGGAGGCAGAGGCTGTCGTGAAACGTGCTCAGTTGATTTTAAGAGATGAGCCTCAGGACTCAGTCGGAATTGTGACTGGCAATTATTTTCAGATGGAGTTGATCCGTGAACTGTTATGGAAAGAAGGTTTACAGGATGCATCCATTAAAGTTCGGAATATCGAAAATGTCCAAGGGGATGAGTTTGACCAGGTGGTTATGTCTTTGGGCTATGCTCCTAATCGGGAGGGGAAATTGGTGACCAATTTTGGACTTTTGGGCAAGTCAGGAGCGGAAAACCGGCTGAATGTCGCCATCACTCGGGCCAGGAAAATGCTGCATGTGATTTCCTCCTTCGAGCCGGAGGATTTCCGTCCCGGTCAACTCAATAACCCGGGTTTGGCCTTGCTCCGTGAGTTTTTAGCTTGGGTGAAGATACAAAGCAAGGAGCGAAGTATTCCTGCCCCTGAGGTGAAAGTACCCGGTTTTGAAATGGACTGGAGTCTAAAAAATCAGCTTTTGAGGCAAGATAATGCCTATACCAAAGAAATTCCTTCTTCGGTGATGGATTTGATACGGACTGATCAGTCTGGGGAACAAACGGCGATTTTGACTGATGATCAGCGGTTTTTTGATGCACCCTCGGCTAAAGCTGCGATGGCTTACCATCCGATATTACTGGAGGAAAAAGGCTGGAAATGGACGTGGGAGTGGAGCAGGAATTTTTGAAGGAGCAAGATTTAGAGAAAAGAGGAGAGAAACAAGAAACAAGAGGCGAGAAACAGGAGAGAATGTTCTCGAAGTAAGAAAGAATCCTGGATTCCTAGGTCTAGGAATCTAAAAGAACGATTTTGTTGTCGATATTCTAATTACAATTAGTGATAAGTCATACAAATTGCATCATTGATATATAGTGAATGAAATTCGTTCTTTAATAAAAATGGAATATCGCTAAGTTTTGTTTCTAATGTCTCGTTTCTATTTTTTGATTGAAAAATCATTCACTAACTCGTAAAAAATGATTTAATGTATGGATATTGCTGCAGAGGATGATCGTCCTTCAGAATGGTAGTTGCAGCAGAAGTTTGGCTTTGGGATCGCTGGAAGTGACGGCTTTTAATTGTCAGTCCCTGCTCGTGGAAAGTAAAGAATTTGCAGAGTAGCTCAAAGTAGAATCCAAGAGCCGTTATTCTATCCAAGCAATGCTTTTAGTATAGTTTGATATTTTTATCCACTTTTCTGGCAGTATCAAAGGTGTACGGACATAAAATGAAACAACAGGTTCAGAATCCAGAGGCTTCACTCCTCCAGCTTCCAACTTTAATCCAGATTAGCTGAGAAAGTGTAGCGAGGAAATCATTACGGATAATTACATAATTTACATATAGCCTACCAGTTTGTAAACGATGATTCCAATCCACTCTTTGAAAAGCTTGGTCCAATATTCCAAAGAATAAGGGTCTGGGAAAAACAAGGACGGTATGTCGTACTTGATATCATGCGAATAGTAATCTGTTGGAAAAGTCACCGTATTCAAACCTACTTGATCAAAGCAACCTTTAGCTCGGTACATGTGAAAGGCTGAAGTGATCAATACAAATTCCTGACTGGTGGAGATTCCATTTTTCTCCAAAAAGGTCTTCGTAAACTGGGCGTTTTGGGCGGTATTTTTACTTTGATCTTCGATTAAAATATCGGATTCGGGCATGCCAGTCATCAGCAAAAAGCGTTTTAGCA
>LJXT01000150.1 GCA_001314815.1 Algoriphagus marincola HL-49 | reverse complement strand
TTAATCGTTTCGCTGGATAGCACCTATGTGATTTTTGGACTGTTTGGAATCGTGATTTCGCTTTTGTCAAGATTTGTTGCCCTTTCTGGACCAGTAGCCCTATTTCAAAAGAAGTTGGACTTTATCCCCAAAACGAATCTGATCATGACTTGGGGAGGTATCCGGGGTGGCATTTCCATCGCCTTGGCACTTTCACTCGAACCGCAGATGGGACGGGAATTATTTTTGACTATTACCTACCTCATTGTGATTTTCTCCATCATCGTTCAGGGACTATCCATCGGTCCATTGGTCAAAAAAGTCATTTCAAAATCTGGAGTAAACAATGCTTAACGGAGATTTTTAAAGAACACAATCAATTGATAATCAGTAAATTAATTACTTAAAAATAAAGTAATTAATAAGCTTTATCCTAAAGCAAAACAAACTATGGGGGAGAAATCCCAGCATGGATTTGAAAAAAATCACGTAGCAAAATATTTTTTTGTAAAATTTCATTTACTTTGCGTCACAAAGTACTTTTAAAATGAAAAACCCTGAACAAGAATTAGCCGAGATTAAGTCCATGATGGAGCGAAGCACGCGCTTCCTTTCTTTGAGCGGACTATCCGGTGTATTAGCTGGAATCTATGCATTGATTGGTGGTGGAATTGCTTGGTATTGGCTTTACTTTCCTGAGAGTAAATGGGGAGATTCAAGCCAAGGATTGAGTAGTTCGACCTTATTACCGAGATTACTTCTTTTGGCAAGCACTATACTTCTTTTTGCTGTAGGTACGGCCTGGCTGCTTAGCAAGCGAAAAAGCAAACAAAAAGCCCAAGTGTTCTGGAATGGTGCCAGTAAGCGCTTTATGCAAGCGCTGTTTATTCCTGTCTTGGTTGGTGGGCTTTTCACCTTTGCGCTGATTCATGAAGCAGCTTTCCAATTGATTCCCGCCAACCTATTGATTTTTTATGGTTTGGGTCTAGTTGCTGCTTCTAATTTTACCTTAGGGGAAATACAGAAATTAGGCTTTTTTCAGTTGATTTTGGGAATAATGGCAGCCTTCTTTCCTGATTATGGCTTGTGGTTTTGGGTTTCCGGTTTCGGGATTTTACATGTGGTATATGGCGCCTTGATGTACCAAAAATACGATCGCTAAGGTGAAGAGGAATTACGATAAAGCATTTGAAAATGTGGTCAGACTTCGTGTCATGTCCATCCTGATGGTCAATGAGCAATATGACTTCAATTCCTTCAAAGAGATCCTGGAGGTGACGGATGGAAACCTCGCTTCTCACCTACGATACTTGGAAAACCAAGGCTATATAGCCGTAGAAAAGACCTTTGTGGGCAGAAAACCGCAAACCAATTATTCGGCTACAGCATCAGGGAAAAAAGCCTTTCAGGAACACTTAAATTTTCTGGAGCAATTGATCAGAGAAAACAAAAACTAAAAAAATTTATCTATTCACTTTGAAATACAAAGTACTTTCATTTAAAATAACAATCTAAAATCATGAACACAAATCAAGCAACCTTTCTTCCCACCAAGCCCAAAGACTTACTACTCCCGGCTGTACTGGGTGCAAGTCTTCCTTTGGCCTGGTTGGCTTTCATTATTCTTACCAAAGAAAATCTCTTTGAATCTTGGATGTATTATCCTCTAGTCATCATTCCTTTGGGTGGTGCTGGTGGAGGTATATTTTTTTATTTGATGGGATTCTACTGGTTTCCCGAAGGAAATAAAAAATTAATAGCGGTGATATTCAGTATCATTTTCTATTTCTTTTCACTTTGGATAAGTGCGGTAACTGCCTTTGCTATTACCGGACATTGGAATTTAAAATCATTAAATTTAATCTAAAGCAGCACATTATATGAAAGATCAAATCCTGTCCCATCTCGACCAGGCAGAAGAGTTGGAAAAACTTTATAGAAAGAATAAATCTGAATTCAAAAAAGCATTCTTGGACATCTATCCAAGTATTCAAAACCAATCTCCGATTTCTGAATTTTGGAAAGCTCGACTTCAAACTCCTTCGGATAGCATTCAATGGGGAGAAAAATCAGATTGGACATTCTTGATTTTGGTTTCTTTGCTTGCAGGCCTTTACGCAAAGCTTCCGACAATTTTCCCAATCCAAGAAGATTTCTTTTATCCCAAAAATCTTGGACTGATGGTTTTCCCTTTTGTTTCAGCCTATTTTGCTTGGAAAAACAAGCTTTCACAGAAAAGCACCATCATTCTTACCCTATCCTTTCTCGCTTCGCTGCTTTACATCAATCTACTACCTGACAATGAAAGTAGTGACACGCTGGTTCTAGCTTGTATTCACTTGCCTATTTTACTTTGGGGATTATTGGGCTTTTCTTTTGGAGGGGAAAATTGGAAAAGTTTCGAAAGCCGATTGGGCTTCCTTCGATTCAATGGTGATGCCATTATCATGGGTGGATTATTGGTCCTTTCGGGAGGAATTCTTTCGGCAATTACGATTGGACTCTTTAGCCTGATTGGTTTGAGAATTGAGGAGTTTTATATGGAGTACATTGCCGTCTTTGGACTGGCCTCTATCCCATTAATTGCTACCCACCTGACCCAAACCAATCCCCAATTGGTCAATAAAGTCCCCCCGATAATCGCTCGAATTTTCAGTCCACTTGTTTTGGTGATGCTCTTGGTTTACTTGGGAGCAATCGTATATGCGGGCAAAGACCCATACAATGACAGGGAGTTTCTATTGCTCTTTAATTTGCTTTTGATTGGCGTGATGGCATTGATTTTTTTCTCGATTGCAGAGAATAGCCAAGGAAAAATTCAAGTTTCCCAAAACTGGCTTTTGCTGCTTTTAGCCTTAGCTACTCTGCTTGTAAATGCTGTTGCCTTGTCCGCCATCATCTTCCGAATCAACGAGTGGGGATTCACTCCTAACCGCACGGCGATTTTAGGAATTAATATACTGATGATGGTTCATTTGATTTGGGTAGGAAAAAACCTCTTGTTGACTGTTAGGTCCAAGAAAAGCACTGAGCAGGTCGGCCAAACCATTTCCAATTTCTTACCAGCCTATTTGGTGTGGGCTGGATTGGTAGCTTTCCTTTTCCCTATTGTATTTGGGAACAATTAGAAATATTAAAGTTACTTGAAAGTCAATTTGAGCGAGCTCGAAATCCGGGTTTTAATCGAAAAACGGACTTCGGCTTCGTTCAACCTGATATCATTACATTATTGAAAAGCTCAAATCAAAACTCACTTTTCAAATACAATTGCCTCCGGATTGGCGCCGAGTTCTTCCAGCGCTTTGCTTACTGCTTTGATCATCGGTTCGGGTCCGCAGACATAGAATTCCTGCTTGAAATCAGAAACATGCTTCTGTAAAAACTCCTTATCAATTCGACCGTGAGCATGGCCTTCTTTTTCTTCCTGATCCAGAATGGAGATAAAATTACTTCCGAGAGTATTTTCAAACCAATCTTCCAAAATCACATCCTTGGAAGTTTTGTTCGCGAAAAGCAGGCTATTTCCGTCTTCTTTCCCTTGGGCTTGCAAGCTTTTGAAAATGGCTATAAAAGGTGTAACTCCAGCACCACCGGCGATGAATACACCTTTCCCTTGGTATTGGATTGCTCCCCATGATTCATCGACCAAAAACTCGTCCCCCACTTTGAGATTGTCAATTTCCTTAGTCACTCCATTATGCTCGTGATAGGATTTGATCACAAATTCCAGATGATCATCTTCTGGAAGGGATGTAAAAGTGAAGGGTCTTTTTTCTTCTGTCCAGCCCCCTTTATTGATTGCTACTTCACAAGCTTGGCCAGGCTCAAAAGAATAATTGCTTGGCTTTTCTACTTTAAACTGCTTCACATCATGTGTAAGCTCTTGAATAGCTAGTATTTTGACTTTATCTGGCATAAAAACTTCAGTTTGATTCTATTTAATAAAAAGATCTGAACACAAATTGTTCCATCGAATCTAACAATGAGGGATATACTCTACTCATTTCCTTCCATCCATTTATCCAAAAAAGGGATCATTTTCATGTATATGAATTAACTTAGGGTCAAATTAAAAATCACTATGAAGACACTCCTATCAAATCTTGGAATTGCTGGTCTTTTGGCTTTAAGCCTGGGATGCAGCCCCCAATCCAATGAACAAACCGAATCAAACGAAGAGACAAGCATGGAATCAACAAACTTCGGAGGCTTGGCCCTTTACACCCTTCGTGATGCAATGGGCGCCGATCCGAAAGGCACGCTTCAAAAAGTAGCGGATGCAGGCTATGCCTACGTAGAGGCTGCAGGCTATGCTGATGGGAAGTTTTACGGGATGGAGCCCGCCGAATTCAAAAGCTATCTAGAATCTATCGGCTTGGATGCCAGAAGTACGCACATGGGTGGCGTGACTTTGGAAAATGCCGATGAGCAAATTGCCGCCACTAAAGCAGCTGGATTTGAATACTTTGTGATTCCAGTTCCCCCAATGGGTATGTTTACTTTTGGTCCTGATGGAATGGGAATGAAAGGAACCAAAGAAGAATTAGTAAACATTTTGACCACCATTGGTAAAAAGTGTAGTGAAGCAGGCCTACAACTGCTTTATCACAACCATGACTTTGAGTTTAAGCCAATGGAAAATGGCACTATCCTGACAGATTATATCTTAGAAAATACAGACCCCGCTCACGTCAACTATCAAATGGACCTATTTTGGGTAACTAAAGCAGGTGCTGACCCAGTAGCCTACTTCGAAAAATATCCGGGTAGGTTCAAAGCTTGGCACGTCAAAGACATGAGTGAAGCGGGAGAATTTGCCCCTGTGGGTACAGGCACAATTGATTTCGCTCGAATTTTGGCGGAAAAGGACCAATCTGGAATGGAATATTACCTGGTTGAGCAAGACAACACCTTTGATCTTGATCCACTTGAAGCCATTAAAATCAGTCATGAAGGATTGAAAAAGTTTGGATTTAACTAATCGAAAAAACTACTAGAAAAGGCCACCTTGTTTAATTTCAAGGTGGCCTTTTTCATTAATAATCAATCATTTCAACAGCAGCGTCAAATTTCTATGAGTAGAAATATGCCCAATGTAATCATAGCCATTGGTTGTTCTTGCCGAGGCTGTAAGCACAAAGCTGTAGGCGCATGTTTGTGGTGGACGCCAATTACCACTAGATGGCATCAATAAATTTGTATGACCTGCCCAATTACCTTTCGAGGGGAGATAGCTTTCACTGAAAATTCCAGTAGCTTGATTTTCACCGTAGGTGGCTCTGAATTGAATTGCACGAAGGTTTCCTTGCGGATCGTTCGCTGTAATTCTAAAATTCAATCCATCGGGTGCTGGTCCAATCGTTTCGATCGCACAGGCAGACACCTCATTTCTTCCGTGCCTGATACTTTCGATATTCACACCGGGCAAATGGTTATCAACGTAGATTCTTACATCATCCTTGGCAAATTCCGTATTGCCTTTGTAAAATATCACCGTGATTTTGTGAATACCTGGAAGCAAGGCTATGGTAGGAAATTGGACCAGTAAGTCATCGATGGAATAATCTATCGCTGGATTTGCCAGCTGATAATAGCCCAAAGCCGAAGCGGAAAAGGTCTGGAGCACATAGGAAGTTCCATTCCACCGATAGTTGGACCAATTGCTAAGCAGCTTCTGAGCTGGTCCTGTTGGCGGGTCTATGAGAACCCGGTATTTTCTAGCTCCTTGCCCCCAAAGCTGCTGTAGTTTGGTACGATTGCGAATCACATTCAGTGTCCCTCCGAAAGCGGCATTTTCAAAGTGCTTATAATAACCCTCATCAGTGGTGGCCCTTCCTGTGGATTGATTGATATTCGTTTTCGGAATCAAGCCAATTCCTCCAATCAAAGGGCCGGCTAATTTGTCTGGGATTCCAGGTTTTCTGGAAAAAATTATTTGTCTCAGCTTTTTGAAATCCTTGAAAAAATTGCCCGGAAAATCTGTCGTAAAACCAGGTCTAGTGGATTTCACCCGAAAACCGAAATAGGAATAAGGCGGACTCAGAGGCCACGAAAGGGCAATATTGATTTCTTTCAAATCAATTTTGAACTTCCAAATACGATGGGACGCTGAGGATGCTTCACTGGAGCCAAATTCTTGCACTACTTCCGAACTACTCGGATCATTCAAAATACCTGTCCACCTCGCTGGCCCGAGGTAATACTGCCGCGCAAGTTTATTCGGCTGGCCTGGGTGGAGCGCATAATTGATGTCATAATTTGAAGTGATCGCCCGGTCTCTATTTCTGTCAAAAGAAAGCCAGAAGTAATCACCGGTACCGGAATCATTACCCGTGTCCTGCACCACGTCAATTGCCAAATAGAGAAATTGTGCATCGTTTTTTGCCAAAACCTCTCCACGGGAGAATTTCAGCTTTCCAGCACCATCCCAAGCTCCAGCGGAGAGCGGACTATTGATGTCAATCGGAGTGACTGCCCAAGCACTTTTTAGAGGAAGCGCAAAAAGGATGGGCGATGTGATGGTTAAATTTTTAATTTTTGCCATAATTTTTTGAGATTTAAAATAATGTGGGAGAAAAGGTGTCCAAGGGGACATATTCAAAACTAAATCCCAAAGCTCACCAAAATAAAGCAAATGGGAACCGTAAACAATCTAGTCTAAACGACTATTTATCAATTTGAAAATCAGAGCATTAAAAGGTAATTATTTTTAAGGCAAAAGGAAAGCATTCGAATGATTTTAATCTTACTATCCTAAAAAACGAAATGTGTATTTGATTTTTTCCAAAAATAAAGCACTCCGAAAAAGACCTTCAAATTCGGAAACTCTGTGAGGATCTTTCTAACATTGATTTACTACGAATCGATTTTGTTAAATTCAACCGTAAACCTTCGAATGAAGAAACCCATGCAAAGCAATACCACTTTGATCATTGTAGTCGTAGTTTTGGCCCTCCACTTCTTGGTTGGTATTGGATGGCTCCTCTACAAAATGGCAGGACCCAAAAAACCTGATAAAGATTCTTGATTCCAAGGCTGATCCTGAATGAAGTTTCTATGAACTTTTTAAAAAAATTGCCATAATTCCTAGAAAGGGAATAATTTCCGCTTTCGAAATCCAAAATCAATCCTAAAATGCAAGCATTTCTACTCTCACTAGCTCTCTGTTTTCTAAGTCTCAGCCTCAGTGCACAGAGCACTTTTATCCAAAATAAAGTCATCGCCCACCGCGGCGCTTGGAAAAAGAATGAGCTTCCGCAAAATTCAATCGCCTCCCTCAGAGAAGCCATTCGACTGGGCTGCGAAGGATCTGAATTTGATGTATGGATGACTGCGGATGAAGTGTTGGTCATCAACCATGATGCAGACTTTCAAGGATTGGACATAGAGCATGAAACCTATGAGACCTTACTCAGCAAAAAACTCCCAAACGGAGAAAAAATCCCAACCTTGGAAGAATACCTAAGAGAGGGAATGAAGCAAAAGAAGACGAAACTGATTCTGGAATTTAAGCCTTCCGAAATCAGTACCGAAAAAAGTGAACGCGTGGGAGAGTTGGCTGTGCTTACGGTGCAAAAACTCCAAGCCCAAGACTGGGTTGAGTATATCACTTTTAGCTATGAAGGCGGGCTGAAAGCAATCGCTACAGACCCTACCGCAAAGGTGGTGTATCTAACAGGTGACAAATCCCCTAAAGAACTCAAAGAAGCTGGTTTTGATGGCTTTGATTATCATTTTAAAATTCTCCAACTGAAGCCAAACTGGATTGAGGAGGCTAGAAATTTAGGACTGACTACTAATTCCTGGACTGTAAATGACCCGGAGGTGATGCAGTTTCTTCTGGATAAGCAGATTGACTTTATCACCACGGACGAGCCAGAGACACTTTTGGAAATGGTGGGAAAGTAAGTTTTTAAGAAAAAAGAATGATCAACCGGAAAATGGCCAATAGCATAAAATGGCCTCGACTTTGCACGGCCTCCGAATTCGCAGTTAACTTTAGGAGGGGAGGGAAATGCGGTTGAGCCGCATTTCCCTCCCCTCCCCAACCTTACAAAGTGACGTTCACCGAGCGAAGTCGAGGTGAATCTAATATAATTTGGTTATTGATAAGTAAGATAGCGGACATTCAAATAAAAAAATCCCGAGAAAGGCTTAAACGATATCTCAGGATTTTTTTTCGCTTATTCGAAGCTATTACTTGGCTGGAAGCAGTTTGGAACGAACTTCTCCAAAGCCAACTCGCACACCTTCTTTTTCTGAATATCCCTTGAGGATCACCGTATCCCCATCTTCAATGAATTTTCGCTCTTCGCCGGTATCCAGTTTGATAGGCTTGCTTCCTTTCCAGCTTAGCTCCAGCATGGAGCCAAAAGAGTCCTCTGTAGGACCTGAAATAGTTCCTGAAGCCATCATATCTCCCACATTGATATTACAGCCATTGACGGTATGATGTGCCAACTGCTGGGCGATATTCCAATACATGTATTTGAAATTGGATCGACAAACTCTACTGGCTTGTTTCACTCCCTCAGGCTGAATATAGGCTTCCAGATTG
>LJXT01000145.1 GCA_001314815.1 Algoriphagus marincola HL-49 | reverse complement strand
AGACTTCAGAGGAGATGGAAAAGGAAATGCGGCAGGAGTTTCTCTTGAGTATTTCTGCCGTGACTAAGGAGATCTATTTTTATGGAGCCGGATGCTCGGCTGCTGAGCGTAAGGCTGAAGTTTCGCGAGCTTTAGCTACGATTTTCCCACATGCTACCATTACAATCGACCATGATTTGGCTGCGGCTGCTCATGCTACCTGTGGCCATGAGCATGGAATTGCTTGTATTTTGGGTACGGGTTCGAATAGCTGTGATTTTGATGGGGAGAAAATAGTGGCTACCAGGCCAGCTCCCGGCTATATTTTAGGTGATGAAGGCGGAGGAGCGTATGTTGGTAGAAAATTACTCCGAGACTTTATCTACGATGATATGCCCAAGGATATTCGAGAGGCTTTTGTCAAAGAGTTTGGTCTGACCCAGGAGATCATTCAGGATCATGTTTATCGTAAGCCTTATCCAAATCGATACATGGCTAGTTTCTGTAAGTTTATCACCGAACACAGCAATCACCCCTACTGCTATTCATTGTATTATGAATCGTTTCTAGAGTTTTTTGAAAAGCATATTTCCCGCTATCAGGACTTCCGAAGTAAGCCGGTGAATTTTGTGGGCTCGATAGCCTTTTACAACAGTACAATTCTCCGAAAAGCCGCTTACGATCAAGGATTGAATATTCAGAAAATCATCGAAAACCCCATTGCAGGGTTGACACTCTATCATCAAAATAAGCTATGAAGGTAACCGAAAGCAGTTCGCTCTATGATAATTTGGAAAAAATGTCCGTCTTGGACTTGCTCCAAAATATCAATCGTGAAGATCAAAAAGTGCCTTTGGCAGTAGGAAAGATTATACCAGAAATCTCAGCTTTGGTGAGACAGATTGTCCCTCGGATGGAAGAGGGCGGAAGGCTTTTTTACATCGGAGCGGGGACTTCAGGAAGACTTGGGATTTTGGATGCTTCTGAGTGTCCACCTACCTATGGTGTGCCGAATGATTGGGTGATTGGTTTGATCGCAGGAGGAGATTTAGCTATCAGAAAAGCCGTTGAAAATGCAGAGGATGATGCAAATCAAGCATGGAAAGATATTCAAGCCTATGGATTTAATGAGCATGATACGGTAATTGGAATAGCTGCCTCTGGCACAACGCCCTATGTGATCGGTGGTGTGAAAGAGGCTAGGCAAAAAGGATTGCTTACTGCCTGTATTACTTGCAACCCAAATTCCCCATTAAGCCAAGAGGTGGAACATCCGCTGGAGGCAGTGGTAGGTCCTGAATTCGTTACTGGAAGTACCCGAATGAAAGCAGGTACGGCACAGAAACTAGTGCTGAATATGATATCAACCACAGTCATGATCAAACTCGGTCGTGTCAAAGGAAATAAGATGGTCGATATGCAGCTAAGCAATGCCAAACTAGTGGAGCGTGGCACCCGGATGATCATGGAGGCAACAGGCTTGGGAGAAACTGAGGCACGAAACCTACTGATCAAGGAAGGATCTGTCCGAAATGCTACGAAAGCTTTTTATTTGGATAAAGGTCAGACTGAATAGTTTATCGATCGGAAATCATCTATCTTTGCAGCCCAATTCAAATAATTGGAATTCAGTAAATTATCAAAATAACAAAATCCAGCAGTGATGCTGCATACTTATGAAAAACAATCCACGCAAGCCATTCTTTGGCAAGGATAAATCAGAGAAAAGAGATGAGTCCCAGGACCGTCCAAAAAAATTTAAATCCGGGAAGTCAGATTTTCAATCTTCGGATAAGCGATTTGATAAAAAAGGATCAAAACCGCGCTTTAAGAAAGATTTTAATGAGGGAGAGTCCAATGAGACAAGAAAATCACCTTCTAAGCGATTTTTTAATAAAGAGGAAGAATCACCTAAGCGTGAAAGAAAAGAGCGTGATTCCAATCCTACTACCAAGCGAACGTATGTAGGAAGAGGAAAGGATCAAAAGCCTATGTATGGAGAGAAAGCTCCTGAAAAAGGCAATAGATCTTCTGCGAAGAGAGGCTTTGGCAAAAACCGTCCGAATCGAATTCAGAATCAGGAAACTACCCGTCCTGAGTATGACTTTCAGGATATCCCTCAGGCAAAGAATAAAAAATCTAGCGCCGAACTCATTCGCTTGAACAAATACATCGCAAATTCAGGGATTTGTAGCAGGAGAGAGGCAGACCAACTCATTCAGAATGGCCAAATCACCGTCAACGGTGAAGTCATCAAGGAGATGGGATATAAGGTGAAGCGAGACGATCGCGTAGTTTATAATGGCAAGCGGATTAATCCTGAGAAGCCGGTCTATATTCTTTTGAATAAGCCCAAGGATTTTATCACCACAACAGAAGATCCGCTGGAACGAAAAACTGTCATGAATCTGGTGGAAAATGCTTGTGAGGAGCGGATATTCCCTATTGGAAGGTTGGATAGAAATACCACAGGACTTCTATTATTTACCAATGACGGGGAACTCGCTGCCAAACTTTCACACCCTTCTAATAAAATCAAAAAAATCTATCAGGTTACCCTTGATAAGCCTTTGACAAAAAATGATGAAGAGGCAATCCGGGAAGGGTTGACACTGGAAGACGGTTTAGCTGAGGTGGATGATTTGCAGGTGCTTTCAGTGGACCGAAGAATCTTAGGTTTGGAGATTCATATTGGTAAAAACCGCATTGTGAGGAGAATCTTCGCCCATCTAGGTTATGATGTCACAGCGCTTGATCGAGTGTTGTACGCAGGCTTAGACAAGAAAGACCTGAAGCGGGGTAATTATCGCTTCCTGTCTGAAAAAGAGGTAGTCAGACTCAAGTTTTTCCTTTAACCTGGATTATGCATTGGAATTCGTAGTGAGAATTCAAAATGCAAGAAAATCAGGCACTTTGGAGATCGAGGCGTAGCACCGTTACGGTGAGATCGAAAAGTGAAGTGAAACGACTGATTTTGAAGCATTTTGAGGTCGTAATAGATTTTCTAATGCATATTTCAGGTTTAAAACTACTAGCCCAAGAGCATCCTGTTCTTGGGCTTTATTTTTAATGTTTATCCACTTTTCTTTCAGTAAGATTGGTGTTCGGACTAAAATGAGCCAAGGAGTTCAGAATTTAAGCTTTTCTTTACTGAGTCGATCCAGTTCCTCAAGTAAGGCGATCATTTTAATTCGATTCTCTTTTTTAGAGACATCAAATCCTAGTCCTGCAAATTGCTGTTGAATAAATTTCAAAGCATTGTAAGGCGTTACGGTTGTTTTGTTGAATGCAGCTTCCTCAGGGGTGAGGATATTGTTGTACATATCCATCAAGACAATACCTCGATCCGATTTTTGAAGTATTTCGATGGAACTGTCAATTGCTTTTGACCAATCCATAGGGTGTAAGGGTTTAATCAGGGTTATAAGCTTTACAAACCAAATCAAAAAAAGCAGATAATCTAGCTTTTGACAGGAAATTTTATGATTGGGTTTGTAGGCTTTCCTTGATCAACAAAAAGCTCGCCCTGGTTCGTGTCTCACGAACCGGAATATACCTTAGTGGCATTTGCGTGAGTAAAGATATGACTTGGTCAGGCAGGCACTCACATCGGAGAAAGGCTAAAAACAAATCTTAAATGTTAAAGCGCCAGCGGCGCGATATGATTGTAAACTTTAAAATGAAAGGTGAAATACAGCAGACGCCCCGGTTCGTGTCTCCACGAATCGGCTGCCTTAGTTGCATTCATTGGAGTGTAGAGGGGACTTTGTTAGCCAGGAATTCACGTCGAACGGTTTAAAAAAACAAATCTTAAATGCTAAAGCGCCAGCGGCGCGATGTGATTGTAAACTTTAAAATGAAGGGTGAAATAGAGCGGCAGCGCTGCGATTTGATAAAAAGAAAGACTATAAAATAGGAAATTTTGGATTGAGCGAATGCTTTCCCAAATCCACTTTATAATATGAATCGTCCCGATGGGAATCATAGGTTTGCTGTTAGCCATTTTCCAGCCGTTAAAACGGCTGGCAATACAATCGCTCGTCCCTATGGGACTATAAAAAATTATTTCTTTGGCGAATTGGATCCTCGCCTCGGTTCGTGTCTCCACGAATCGGAAAATATCTTAGTTTCATTTACGAGAATAAAGACCTGACTATCCGTCAGGCAGCCACTTACATCGGCGACAATGGATACTTTGCTCATCAAATCCATGGGTTCCACCCATGGTTATTCAGAAGTTAGACCCCTCTTTGGGTCATTATCTCGGTTGGAAAAGGTATGGATAAAAGCCGGAGGTCGCTATGAGATTCTTCGCCTAGCTTCTTGTCCGCTCTATCCGGAATAATTCGAGTTTTTCATTTCCTTTCTTCTCCATTCTCCCTTCTAATTTCTTATCTCTAGTCTCTTATTTCTATAAAAATCAACAAAAAGCCTTTAGACTTTGGTGAAGGTCTTTCTTGGTCATAATTCCTCCTTTTCGCCAGAGGATTTTTCCTCTTTTGAATAATGCATAATGAGGAATAGACCGAACGGCAAACTGCTGTGCCAGTTGAGGATGCTTATCTACGTTTATTTTTAAAAGTTTGATTTTCCCGCCAAGCTCGTCCAGTACCTCTGCGATAATCGGGTCCATCGTCTGACAGGGTCCACACCAATCAGCATAAAAATCTACCAAAACAGCGTCTTGGCTTTTCTGAATCAATTCTTTTGGGTTCTTTTTTGCCATAAGCAAAAATGCCGACCCCTTTGAGTCAAGAGTCGGCATTTGATTTTATTTGATAGGATTACTGATTTGCACCTGCAGGAGCAGTTGGCATCTCTAATCCAAGTTTTGCCAATACCAATTCAGTGAATTTGTCTTGCTCTTTGGTGTAAAGAAGGATAGGAGCTTGACCGGCGGTCTCAGCAAAGATATGCGTGTAGTTATTTTCAGCTGCCACTGCATTGATCGCGTTGATCACCTTAGTCTGTAAAGGCTCCAGAAGCTCCTGTAGCTTTCGCTGATAGCTAACTTGAGCATCTTGCTCGTATTTTTGAAGATCTTGCTGAAGCTTAGTCAATTCTGCTTCTTTTGCCGCGCGTGCATCATCGGTCATAGTCTGAGCAGCCTGCTGATAAGTCTGCACTTGACGCTGAAAATCGTTCGCTTTTGTCTCGATATTAGTCTGAAGCTGTGTCTGATAATCCTGCAAATCAGCGCCAATCTGCTCCATCTCTGGCATCAGGTCCATGATAAACTCCACATTGGTATAGCCAATTTTCAACTCTTGTGCTTGTGCTGCAAATCCTGCGCAGATCAGAGCGACTGCAGAAAGGATAACTTTTACTTTCATACGTTTTGAATTTAATTTTAATTGTTGTCTTCTATTCCTAATTCTTCCAAGACAAATTCCGAATAATCATGTCTTGGGTCTGTGTAAATAATGCCCGAAGGTACGGAAGCTTTGTCAAATAACATCGCCAAGTTGTTTTTACGGGAAACCCGCTCGATGGCATCGTATATTTTTGACTGTAGCGGTTGCAAGAGTTCGGCTTGCTTTTGGAAGTACTGACCGTTGATTCCAAATATCCGACTGTTGAACTCCTGAGAAGTTTTTTCCTTCTTTTGGATCTCCTGCATTCGTTTTTGGTACATTTCTTCGGTCAAGAGGACTTCTTCCGCCTTGAGCTGTATATACATTTCTTTGATCTCAGCATCCAAATCCTGTGCCTCTTTCTTCCAGGCATTACTCAGCTTTTCCAGCTCTTGCTGTACCCCTTTGTAATCCGGGTGCTTGTTGAGCACATATTCTGAGTCAATGTATCCAAACTTTTGAGCCAATAACTGATTGCTAATCAATGTAATGGATAGCAAAAGTAGTATTTTGATGGCTTTGTTCATGTCTAATGATATCATTTTGTCCTAGGAGCTAAAACGCTCGAACCAAACATTAAATTTGACATAAATTAACCAAATCTGCATCAATTTATCTTATCTAAACTGCTGACCAATGGTGAAGTGGAATTGTGGACCACTTCTACGAGTCTGTCCAGGGATTGGATCGAAACCGTAGCCCCAGTCTACACCGAGCAATCCAAAGGCTGGCATAAAGATCCGTGCACCTACACCGGCAGACTTCTTCAAGTCGTACGGATTGAATTCCTCATAGGATCCCCAGTTGTTACCAGCTTCAGCAAATCCTAAGACAAATATGGTGGCAGAAGGGTTCGGAGAAACCAAGAAACGCAATTCCATCACGTATTTGTTATACACGATACCTCCAAATGGATCTGGGTCTGCCGTACCACGGGTATCTCTACCTGGGGTGATGGATTGGTTTTCATAACCTCTAAGACCGATGATTTCTTGACCTAGGGCAAAGTTGTTGAAGGTCATACCGTCACCACCCATTACGAATCGCTCCAATGGAATGATGCCGATTCGATCACCATAAGATCCCAAGAATCCCATGTGCGCTCGAGCACTTGCCACGAGTTTGTTGGACCCAAACAGCGGTGTGTAAATACTCGCATCAAACATCCACTTGTGATATTCCAGCCACTTGTACTTTTCCTCATCAGGAGACTCTGGACTTAGATTGTCATTCATCGAAGAGTAAGGTGGCGTCATAGCTACATTCAGCATGACATTCGATCCAAATCTTGGATAGATCGGATTATCGATGTTATTCCTAGCTATCGTTGTGTTGAGAGTAAGGCTATTGGATCGTCCTGTTGGATAGCTCAAACCGAATGAAGTACCAAACTGATCAAATTCGTAAACTTGGAATTGCAGTGAATTGGAAATGCTGAAGTAATCATCCGGCCAAGTAACCCTTCTAGCTAAGCCCAGCGTAGCTCCAGTGATTTTGAAGAAACCAAGTTCTTGACCAAAATTACCTGGGTTGAAGAAGTCTACTTGACGCTGTACAGAGTGATTAAAGCTGAAACTCAATGCATTCGGCTTCTTACCTCCAAACCAAGGCTCGGTCAGTGAGATCGAATAGTTTTGGAAAGATCGGCCATTAGCCTGTACTCGAAGTGAAAGCTTCTGTCCATCTCCTACAGGAAGTGGATCCCACTTGTCGAAGTTTCCGATGTTTTTGATCGAGAAATTGTTGAACGTCAAGCCAACTGTACCGACGAATCCGAAGAATCCTCCCCAACCACCGGAAAGCTCGATTTGATCATTGGGACGCTCTTCGAGCTCAAAGGTGATATCTACCGTTGCAGCCTCGAAATTGGGTCGAAGATCCGGGTTGATTTTTTCCGGGTCAAAATAGCCCAATTGGGAAAGCTCTCGAATCGTTCGTACCAAAAGTGCCCTATTGAACTTCTGTCCAGGGAGAATTCGGATTTCCCGCATCACTACGTGGTCTGAAGTTCGCTCGTTTCCTTTGATATTGACAGAGTTTACGGTCACCTGAGGACCTTCAAAAATCCGCATTTCCATGTCAATGGAATCACCGATTACGTTGACCTCTACAGGTTCGATATTAAAAAACAGGTATCCATCATCTTGATAGAGGGAACTGACATCATCCCCTTTTTGTGGGTCATAGTTCAATCTTTTATCCAGTTTCTCTCGATCGTATACGTCACCCTTTTGAATTCCCAACTTGGCTCTGAGGACTTCATCAGGGTGGATGAAGTTTCCATTGAATTCAATATTTCGATAGTAATATTTTTGACCTTCTTCGATGGCTAGGTCAATGTTGATTTCATCCTGACCAAAAGAATAAATCGAGTCGGTGACGATTTTGGCATCTCTAAAACCTTTCGTTTGGTAGAAATTGACCACATTGTCTTTGTCGTTTCGATATTCTTTTGGGATGTATTTTGATCCTGCAAAAAAGTTGAGTTTGAAGTTTTTGTTGATGTATGATTTGACATCCTCCTTGGAGGTGGAGTCAGTGTACAAAATTGCATTCGCTACGTCTGAAGGCCCAGCCGCGGTCATTCTGGAATAGACATCCTTGAAGACACTTACCCGAGCATGTTCTTTGGTTTTCTTAAGTTTGGACTTGACTTTAGCATCTGTGATTTCCTCATTCCCAAAGACCCGAATTTCGTTGATTTTTACTTTTCCTTTAGTATCTACATCGAATCTCAGCTTCACACTATTCGGTAAAGTCGTATCTCTGACTTGAGCTACTCTTACTTCTGTATTCAAAAAGCCTTTGTCTACGAAGTATTTCTGAATATTTCTTTGGGAAGTATTGAGTACATCCTCACGCACTACCCGACCGCGGATATTTATTTTATCCCGTAGTTCGCTTTCTTGGGTTTTGTTGATTCCGGTAAATTCAACTCTGGAGAATCGTGGGCGCTCTGTGAGGTCAAGCAATAATGAAATGTCTTCACCCTCTACCTTCGTGACCAAGATTTTTACATCTCCGATGATTCCCTGATTCCAGAGTTTTTTCAGAGCATTGGAAATAGCATCTCCGGGCACCTCGATCTGATCATCCACCTTCAGCCCTGAGAGGGAGATAATCGCGTTTTCATCAAGCGTCGAAAGCCCTACAGCTTTTATCTCAGCGATTCGATAAGTCTGTGGCTTGGAGTAGTTCAACTCCATGATGTCTATAGGCTTGCTCGAGGAATANNNNCCAAGCCGTATCTGCGACATCGCTGCGTTTGCCCATACTAGACAAAATAGAATCAGTAAACTTCTTTTCATCAATTACTTAAGATTTAACCTGCTCCCCTGTTTTGCCAAACCTACGCTCTCTTTTCTGATAGTCAAGAACAGCTTCAATGAGATGCTCTCTCCTGAAATCAGGCCATAGAACCGGAGTAAAATGTAACTCCGTGTAGGCTAGTTGCCAAAGCAGAAAATTGCTGATACGATACTCCCCACTTGTCCGAATCATCAGTTCCGGATTGGGGATGCCCGCGGTCTCGAGGTGGTCTTCAATCAACTGCTGATTGATTTCTTCCACCTTCAATTTTCCTTCAGAGAATTTTTGAGCAATGCGCTTGGTTGCTTGGGTGATTTCCCACTGACCACTGTAGCTAAGTGCTAAGATGACAGTCAATCCATCATTTCCTTCTGTTGTCCTTTTGGCTTCCAT
>LJXT01000149.1 GCA_001314815.1 Algoriphagus marincola HL-49 | reverse complement strand
ACACGATTAAAATCATCATTAAACACACAGGGAAATGATTATTTTAATCGTCCAAGATTCCATCTGACCAATAAAAATCAAAAAATAAACAGATGAAAAAGTATATTTCCTTTCTTTCAGCCTTTTTTGCCTACTTTCTAGCATATCCTCAATCCTTCCCCGGTATCCTTACCGATCGTGTAGAGAAACTGGATGCCATGCTGGATGATGCGATTGCCAATCAGAGAGTTCCAGGACTAGTAGCTATGGTTTTAAAGGATGGGGAGCTTGTCTATCATGAAGCAAAAGGATACGCAGACGTGGCTTCCAAAACTATGATGGAAAAAGATCATATTTTCCGCATAGCTTCTCAAACTAAAGCGATTACCGCCACAGCAGTGATGATTTTATGGGAAGAAGGTAAGTTTAGGCTAGATGATCCTATTTCCAACTATATCCCTGAATTCAAGAATCCACAGGTTTTGGCGGGTTTTCGATATAGCGACACTACTTTTTCTACGAGATCTGCTGACAAGGAGATCACGATTAGACATCTACTCACCCACACTTCAGGTTTGGGTTATGGAGTGATAGACGGAGATGAACGGATGAAAATGATCTATCATAAAGCAGGGGTAACTGACCTTTTCACTACTGAAAATATTAGTATTGAAGAGAGTGTTAAGCGCCTAGCCAAACTTCCACTACATCATGACCCTGGGACAAAATATACTTATAGCGAAGGCTTGGATGTACTTGGTTATTTCGTGGAGATTATCAGTGGTCAGCCTTTTGATGTTTTTCTAAAAGAGCGGATTTTTGATCCTTTAGGAATGGACGATACCCGCTTTTATCTGAATGATGCTCAGGGAGAGCGCTTAGTTACCGTTCATACTTATCAAGATGGAAAATGGCAGCCTTACCCGGTTACCTTTTACGATCCTGATTATCCTAGGAAAGGAGCAAAACGATTTTTCTCAGGCGGAGCGGGTCTATCGAGCACCACGGCTGATTATGCAAAGTTTCTTCAGATGTATTTAAATCAGGGTGAATTGAATGGTAATCGGATTCTGAGTTCAAATACCATCGAAACTATCATGAAAAACCAAGTAGGGGACTTGTGGTCGGGGGATAAATACTATGGACTGGCCTTTGGAGTGGTCACTGAGGATGGAGTTGCTCGAGGAGGACTGGGGAGTGAAGGAACCTTTGATTGGGGTGGTTATTTTAATACCCAATATTTCGCCGACCCAGAGGAGCAGCTAATCGGTCTCATTTTCAAGCAAACAAGTGGTGCAGGCAATGGTGATGATACGAATTGGAAGTTTAGACAGATGGTTTTCACTTTGATTGAATAAGTGGGCCTTTTATTGAGCCGGTTTTAGGTTGTCACCATCTCTTACATGTAGTCTTCCAAATACAAAGGCCGAAACCATTGTTATTCCTCCAATTACCAAAAAGGTATAGCGGAATGCATTGTGGATTTCATTCTGAATCAGGCTTGTATCTCCTTCGAAAAGCTTTAAAATCACTAAGCCAAAAGCTACTCCAAATCCAATCGCCATTTGTTGATTGACAGAAAGGAGAGAATTACCGCTACTCGTATGGTAAGGGCGCAAATCTGCAATGGCTATAGAGTTCATGGCTGTGAACTGAATGGAGTTGAAAAATCCCAATACTGCGATAATGGGTATATGCAAATACAGAGAATGCTCCACATCAGGAATAGCTAAGCTGCATATCAATGCTCCAATAATCAGTGTATTGATCATCAGGGTTTGCCGATAGCCAAGTCTATTGAGAATTCCCATCACGACAGACTTCCCCAACATGGCAGTAACAGCCATAGGTGCCACCATCCAGCCTGAGATGACTGCAGATTTCCCGTATCCAATTTGTATCATCAAAGGAAGTAAAAGTGGGATTGAGCTGATTCCCAATCTAGTAATTAGATTTCCAACGATCCCAACCCGAAAAGTCCTTACCTGAAATAAGTCTAGTGGAAAAATGGGTTCTACCCGTTTCCGTGCATGCCTGTAATAGAAATAGAGTAGCAGGAATCCCAATACTAATCCCAAAAGAAGCGGAGTGGTCAGTACTGCATTTCCCATCAGTTCTAGAGAGACAGATAAAGTAAAAGTCGCTCCGGCAAAAATCAGGAATCCCTTTAAGTCAAAACCTGAATTTTCTGAATGATAATCCGGTAAATAAACCAAACTGAGAATTAGTCCTATAAAGGCAATGGGGAGATTGATCAGAAATATCCATTGCCAAGAAAAATAATCAACCATGTACCCCCCCACCAAAGGACCTAAAATTGGACCAATTAAAGCAGGTACGATGGCAAAATTCATGGCTCTCACTACCTCATTTCGTGGGAAGGTTTTTATCAATGTCAGTCTCCCCACCGGAGTCATCATGCTGCCTCCCACACCTTGGATCACTCTTGAAATGACTAGTTGGTTGAGGTTTTGTGAAAGAGAACAAAAAAGTGATCCCAAAGCAAAAACTGCCAATGCGCCGATAAATACTTTTTTTGTCCCGAAGCGATCTGCCATAAAACCACTAATCGGCATCAGCAAAGCCACAGTCAGCACGTAGCTGATAATGGCACTTTGCATATTCAGTGGAGACTCATTGAGATCTTCCGCGATGGCTGGCAAGGAGGTATTCAAAATGGTAGAATCCAGCATCAACATAAAAATAGCCGTAGCCAAGATGATGGGGAGGATTCTTTTTTCTTGTGAACTCGAGGGATTAGAATTCATGCGAATTTCTAGATAAAAATATCAGGCGTTCGTTCGAATAGAAAAGCAAATATTTCAGGATTCAGTTCACTCAAGTATAGCGATAGACCAATTATTTCTGTGATCTTTTGTGAAGAAGAATTTCGGCTAATTCTAAAGCACAGCCCCATGCTACAGTAAATCCAGCGCCTCCATGTCCATAATTGTGAAAAATCTGAGGGAACTCTTCATCAAATTCAAAACGGACTGCTTTTCTTTTCGGCCTAAGTCCGACAAGTGTTTCGATCACTTGGGGCCTTGATTGAATACCAAAACTTTTCAAACGCCCTAAAATTGATTGAGTGTCTTCGGGGTCTTGCTCTTCGTTCCAGTCCTCGTCATAATCAGTGCCTCCAATGATAGAATCCCGACTTCTGTTGATGATGTATGTTAAAGCTCCTTTTCGGATAGGGTCAGCAAAGGAAGGAATGTTCATTTTTTCGGCACGCAAAATCTGACCCCTCATGGGATAGAGATCTTCATCTCCGCAGAGCTCTCTGGCACCAAGACCGGTGCAATTGATCACCCATTCATCCAGCGAAGCCAAGTCCTTGCAGGTCTTGAACTCTTTCAATTCAAATTCACCTCCATTTTCTAAAAACTTTCCGAATAAATACGGAAGGTAGCGGGGAGGTTCGGCTAAGGGCACATCAGCGATCAGACCTTTTTCCATGCCATTTGGCAGCTCCGATAAGGAGGCTTCTCGTACAGTTCCAGGCGGCAAATGCTTTACCCATTCTTCCTCGCTTAAATCTTTATAGGAATTTAAAAAAGGAATCATAGAGACGCCCTCAGCATAGGCGGACTCTTCCTTATAGCGTTCGTAGCTGATAGCTGCCCATTGATCGGTTTTCTTTTTTGGTTCGATGGTGTATGGAAACCAAACAGCTCCCACTTTATGGGAAAGTGTGTGTACAAATTTCTCCTTGGCGTAAAGCTTAACTCGAAATCCTGCCTCCTGCAATGCAATGGCCGAAGTCAAACCGATTATTCCCGATCCGATTACATTTATTGGTTCTTTTTCAATTTTCATGTTAGGCCTAATTGATAGAAGCCGTTAATTTTTTCAGGTTTAAAGGTTCGAATTTTAAAGATGGATAATCCAATCACGTGATAAATCGCGTTATAAAATTGACCTAGTAAGATATTAGAGACTTA
Source organism: Algoriphagus marincola HL-49 (assembly GCA_001314815.1). Lineage (GTDB taxonomy): Bacteria > Bacteroidota > Bacteroidia > Cytophagales > Cyclobacteriaceae > Algoriphagus > Algoriphagus marincola_A. The sequence continues at coordinate 4,674 of LJXT01000149.1, read as the reverse complement.
AAGTATTTCTTTTTCGTGGAGGATTAAATAATTATTTACATATTTAAAACATAGTTTTATTAATTCTTAAAAAATACATTATTATGAGTTTGGAAAGAATGGTCGGAGAGATTAGCTCATTTTTCCCAGATAAATATTTCGGATTTATAAAAACCGAAAAGGAGGAGACCTATTTCTTTTATCAATCTGAGTTAAATTTTCAGGCTGACTTTGAGGAGGGATTAATTTTAAAACGATATGAAGCCTTAATTGGTGATTTAGTCACCTTTGTCTTAAGGCCAAATTTTAGGCCTGATGATCCTCCGATTGCGGCTGGCCTTGTAAGAATGACTAATTTTTACAGATTGAAAATGATTAAAATGGCTACAGAGAAAGAGTTTTTAGTAGGAACTCTTAAAAAGCGCGGAAACTCATTTTTTGTTGTTCACAGGTACTCTGGAGCATGGGTTCAGATTTCTGTTTCTAACTGCCATAAAAAGCCTGAAGAATGGATGGAAGATCGAATAGATTATTGGGTCAAATTCAAAATCAGCAGGCCGAAAGAAGAAGAAAAAGTATGCGCATATTTACTCGACTTACCTCTTCGGAAAAAAATCCAATTGATCTTAGATAAAATTGAGAATAAAGAAACTTTAAATGGGAAAGTAGTTCATCGATCAAATGCTGGAATTACAGTTGTTCTCAAGGAATCTTATATCAACGGGAATCTATCAATAAAATCTGCTCTAAATGAAGAGGAAAAAAGCTATTTCGACCGGGTGAGAATAGGTGATGAGATATCAGCCTTTCCCTTAAGTCTTGATTTAGAAAAAGGTATCGTAAAACTTGACTTTTTTCGACCTGCTGCCGAAAAAATCCCTGATGATGAAAATTCTATTGAATGTTCTCCTTTTTCTGCTGAAAACTGATCAAAATAAAAGGGCTAGTATTTTTTAAACAATCTTATCCAATCTTGCTCTGCAGCGATGTAGCCGAAGGAAGCGAATGAATTCGTTTCTAAGAGACCTTCCATCATGTTTTTGGCGCGTGAAGTGTCCCCATTGTAGAGATACCAATTGGCCACTCCATAGCGCACTGCATCATTGGATGGATTACCTCCAGGTCCTTGCTGGATTAATGAATCTGTAGAAACCCAACCTTTGTATAGGTTACAGAGGTCAGCATAGCTTTGATTCTCGATCACCGTGGAGTCAGCATGGATGGGGGCCAAAAGTGAATCGGCTTTAACAGGATTTCCCATTCGCTGCTGAATCATATATAGCCAATGGGTACTGGAGACAATATTGTCGTAATGGGATCCACTTTCCCTGCATTTCAAATAGGCATCGTAGGCCTTTTCATATTCTCCTATTAAATAATAAGCTAGGCCTAAGTGATAGTAGATGTTCCCATGAAGAGAGCTCACTGGAATATTAAGCGCATTAGGCATCCCATCTGGTTCGATTTCATTAGGAGTTCCTTGGATTAGTTCTACAGCTTTTTCTAGGTCGGCGATTGCTTTATCAAATTCCCTTACAGAAATATAGCGATGTCCGCGATGGCGGTAGAGTTTTGGTTCGTCTGGGAAGCTCTCAATTCCTTGAGAAAAAATATCAATAGCCTGATTGTACTGCCCAAGGTAGGCAGTCCGTCTTCCATACCAAATGAGCGCCTCTACATCTTCTGGATTAGCCTCAAAATTAGCTTTGGCTTCCTCATATTGGCTAATCAACTTTTCAGAGGGCTCGGCTAGTTGATAAGTTTTTCCCAGTTGGGTGGTGAATGATGAGTCAAAAGAGTCTATTTCCAATTCGCTGGAGCCTTTTTGCTCTTGATTACATGAGGAAAGGAGTGTGAAAAGGAAAATAATTGGAAAGATGTTACGCATAGGCCCTAGCCAGATAAGTTTCATAGGATTGAATCTACAATAAAAATAGAATATTCGCTTTTGATTGCTTTATCGATTTAGCTTTTTGGCCCCCATGAAAGAAAAAATGGTAAATAAATAAATTTTATAAGTAGGCATCCCAATTTCCAAAAACAAAAAAGCCAACCCCTGCGAGTCGGCTCTTCAATTATTTTGGATTCAATCAGTTTATTCTGGTAAAAGTACGGTGTCAATCACGTGTACCACTCCGTTTGTTCCTGCCAAATCAGCAGCTATTACAGTAGCACCACCGATCATTACTTTTCCATCTTGGATAGAAACAGTTAGCGTTTGACCGTTAAGCGTTGTCACTTCTTGTCCATCACTTAGATCACCAGACATTACGTTACCTGATACTACATGGTAGGTAAGGATTCCAGTTAGAGCTTCTTTGCTCTCTGGCTCCAATAATCCTTCCACTGTTCCAGCAGGAAGTGCTTCGAAAGCAACGTTTGTAGGTGCAAATACCGTAAATGGTCCATCTCCACTAAGTGTCTCCACTAATCCGGCGGCCTGTACAGCGGCTACTAGTGTAGTGTGATCAGGTGAACCAATAGCGATATCTACTACGGTATTGGATGGAACTGGCGCTGGAGTTTCTTCTACAGTTTCCATCACTGTTTCTTCTGTGGTCTCTTCTTTTGGTGCACTACAGGCTGTCCATAGGCCCAAAACAAGGAAGGTGGCGGCAAATGCCGTAATTTTGTTCATTTTCATTTTAGTAAGGGGTTTGTTCTTAGGTTATGAAAACAAGAAATACTCCCGAAGGTTTTGAATATCTTTGAGTTAATTCAATAAAATCGAATAATGTGGTTGTGTTTGGTTGAAACCATTTAACCTTTTTAAGTTTTCTACTGATAAAAAAATACCTAATCTAGCAAAATGCTTCAAGACAGTTTTGGACGAGTTCACGATTATCTGAGGATTTCCCTCACGGACCATTGCAATTTCCGCTGCACCTATTGCATGCCGCAGGAGGAGATGGAGTGGATGCCTCAGTCCAAACTGATGAGCAAGGAGGAGATTTTGACCTTGGCAGAGACTTTTGTAGGACTTGGGGTCAAAAAGATTCGATTGACAGGGGGAGAACCTTTGGTGAGGAAAGAGTTTCCGGAGATTTTGGAGCGATTGGCTGCTTTTCCGGTCGAGCTTACACTTACCACCAACGGGGTCCTGATTCACAAACATATCGAAGTGTTGAAAAAAGCCGGCGTTCGATCGGTCAACGTCAGCTTGGACACGCTCAACCGGGAAAAGTTTTTGAAACTGACCCGAAGAGATCAATTCGATCGGGTTTGGGAAAATATGCTCCTGCTCCTTCGGGAAGGTTTCCGTGTCAAAGTCAATGCAGTGGCACTTCATGGATTGATCGAAGAGGAGATTTGTGATTTTGTAGCGATGACTGAAAGGCTTCCGATTCACATGCGCTTCATCGAGTTTATGCCTTTTGCTGGCAATCACTGGCAGAGTAAAAAAGTGGTTACCGCTGCTCAGATGCTGGATTTGGTGAAGGAAAAGTACGAAATCGTCAAGCTCGAAGATAAGAAGCACGATACCGCAAAGAAATATAAAGTTCCGGGTTTTGAAGGCACTTTTGCCTTTATCACCACTATGAGTGAAAACTTCTGCGCAGGCTGCAATCGCATCCGGCTGACTGCAGATGGCAAGATCAAAAACTGTCTCTTTGGCAAAGAAGAATTGGACCTTTTGATTGCTTTGAGAAGGGGAGAAAACGTGGAAGAAATCATCCGGCTTTCCATTTCCCGTAAGCACAAAGCCTTGGGCGGTCAATTCGACCCGGATTACCTCAAGGCCAATCCAGAGGCTATCGAAAACCGAAGTATGATCAAAATCGGAGGCTAAATGATTTCAGTAAACGAAGCGAAGGCGATTCTTCAGAAGCTTGAACTGTCGCGAAATGTCCAAGTTTTACCCATTTCATCAGCTCAGGGATTTTTCTTAGCCAAACCCATCTCCTCCCAATTAGACGTTCCTTCTTTTGACAATTCAGCCATGGATGGCTATGCGTTTTCTTGGGAAGAGGGAGTAAGTCAATTGGAATTGGTCGGGGAAGCTGCTGCCGGTGCTGCCGAACTTCCAAAACTCGGGAAAGGACAGGCGATTCGCATTTTCACGGGTGCTCCCATGCCTTCGGGTGCTGATTCGGTCATCATGCAGGAAAAAGTGGAGCGAAATGGAAATAGGATTCGCTTCAATCCCGAAGATGCAGTGAGTGGAAATCATGTTCGCTACAGAGGCACGCAGTGCAAAAAAGGAGATATCATCGCCGAGGCTGGCGCAAAAATCACTCCCGGCTTAGTAAGTCTTTTGGCTTCGGTGGGAGTAAAAGAGGTCCCCGTCTATCGGGTTCCAAAAGTCGCGGTCATCATCACAGGCAATGAGATTCAGGACTTGGGAAATAAGCTACAAGCCGGCCAAATCTACAATGCCAACGGGCCTGCTTTGGATTCCTGGCTTAGAAAGTTGCAGGTGGATGAAATCCAAGCTATCAAAGTCCCTGATCAGAAAGAAGCTGTGGTTGAGACTCTTGCCCGAGCTTTGGACCAAAATGATTTGGTGATTTTTACGGGAGGAATTTCGGTGGGAGACTATGATTTTGTCAAAAATGCCGTGGAGGAAAATCAAGTGGAGCAACTTTTCTACAAGCTAAAACAAAGACCGGGAAAGCCCCTGTATGCAGGACAAAAGGAAGGAAAAGTAATTTTTGCACTCCCGGGAAATCCCGGTTCGGTGCTTTCCTGCTTTTT